>PMYF01000130.1 GCA_003171295.1 Acidobacteriota bacterium
TGTTTGCATACGAGGACGGGGGGCGGGCGTACTTGCCTCGCGTTCGCGACGATGCCGATCGGCGAGACAGGTTGGCAGACGACGTCTGGCTCGAAAAGCGCCGCCTGATTACGGATCTCTACAGGTTTGGGCCCGACAGCTGGGAAGCACAGGCCGCACCGAGAGAAGAAGGGTTCTGGTGCTTTGACTCGGCACAAGCAGCGGTAAAGCGCGCAGCACCCAGGGAGCAACAATCATGAAAGTGCTTGTGCTGACCGAGTACCCACCATCGGCGTCCGGCCTGGCGATGCAGGGTCAGCTATTGTGCAGGGGCCTGCGCGAAATCGGCGCGGATGTCCACCCGGTGCATTTCGAATCGCCCCTGGAAAAGGAATGGTACTATCGCTGGTTCCAGCCGGATGTGGTGGTCGGAGTGGGGTTCTGGGGCCATGTTCCGCACCTGGTCTTACACCCGCAGCAGTTCGGGATGACGGCGATCCCATGGCTCGTGGCCGATGGTTATGTCGCGGCACACCGCGAGGTGCTTAACGCTCTGCCGCTGATCTTTGTCACCTCCGACTGGGTGAAGGAGACATACATCAGGGATGGCATCAAGGGGGACAATATCGAGGTGCTGCCGGTGGGTTGCGACACGGACTGCTTCGCGCCGTGCAACCGCGATGACCTGAAGGTCCGTTCGATCCGCGAGGCTTTGGGAGTGGCTGATGACCAGATCATGATCCTTACCGTCGGCGGCGACGCGACGTCCAAGGGCGCGCAGGAGGTCATGCAAGCGCTGGCGCTGGTTGATCCCGAGGCACCCGACTGGAAATATGTTTGCAAGGTCTGGCCTCAGCCCCGCACTGTCCAGCAGAACCTGATCGACCTCCAACTGGCGACTCAACTGGGCATCGACAAGAAGGTTATCTACTCCACGAACGTGGTCTCGCACAATTTCATGCCCTACTTGTTGGCCGCCTGCGACATTTACGCTGCACCGTCGCGCCTGGAGGGCTTCGGAATGATTCAGGTCGAGGCCAACGCCTGCGCGAAGCCGGTGGTCGCGATCAACGCGATGGGATTGCTTGACACGATGGTCCACGGCGAAACGGCATTCCTGGCGAACGTAGCAGAGGAGATGAAGATAGGTGAGGCGGTATTCGGGGAAGGCCACGGGATCGACGATAGCCATCGTATCGTGTTTCCAAGCCCCCGGACAGCGGAGTACCGAGCCAGCGTGCCCGACATCGCCAAGTACCTCCTGACACTCATGCAGGACAGTGGTCTCCGGCGGAGGATGGGAGAAGCGGGCCGAAAACACGTGGCCGAGTTGTTCGACTATCGCCAGGTGGCCAAGCGCTTCCTGAAGACCGTGTCCGACCGATTGGGAATTCAGTAGAGAGTGGTCGACGAGGCACCAGTCCCTGTCGACGTCGCACTGCACGCCATCGAGGTAGCCACGTTCATGGACGATAAGTCGCTTGCCTCCATCGATCAGGCCAAAGAGGCAGCTCTCCGCGTTCTGCTCCATAACGCACGGGGGCCGTTTCAAGGACTGCCCCGGACTGCCGGGTGGGGATACCCGGAGACCTACACGCGGGACCTGATGATTTCAGCCCTGGGCCTGCTGGTCAGCGGCAACGAGAAGCTTGCCGACGCGCTACGCCGCACACTGGTGGCGCTGGCAAAAAATCAGACGCCGCATGGCCACATCCCGTCACTCGCACACGATCCCGGTGACCGCGGCGCCAGCGATACCACGCCGCTGTTCCTCTTGGGCCTGGCACTGTACAGGANNGTGGATGCACTACCAGAGCCCCGACGACATGGTGATGGTCTCGCAGTTGCCAACCAGCGACTGGCGTGACGAGCAGTGGGTGGTGGGTTATGGGCTGTACGTGAATGCGCTTGTTTACGCTTATCTTCTGCTTTATGGAGAACACGAGTCCGCCGGTCAGCTCCGCAGCCTGATGAACAGGCTGGAGGTCCGCGGTGACAAGCGGGAGTCCCACGTGCACGAGGGCCTTGCGGTGCCATCCAAGCCCTATTACGCCCTCTACTCCTACAAGATCTTCAACAGCGAGCGCTTCGATCTGCTGGGCAACAGTCTGGCGATCCTGACGGGGATCGCTTCGCCCAATCGGGCACGAAACCTGGTGGCATGGGTTGAGGCCGAGTGCCAGGCGATGAGGCGGCACGGGGATCTGGCCGTGGATCTTCCGCCGTGTCTGTTTCCGTACATCTTGCCCCACCATCCCGACTGGCGGCCGCGATACGAGCAATTCAATCAGCCTGGCGAGTANNAGGCGGAAGCTGTTGGCACTGACCGGGCTGGTCAAACCGTGGCACGAAAACGAGGCGGAGTGGGGTTTCAACGAGTGGATTAAGGCGCAGACAGGCCACCCCAGCGGGCGGGACTGGCAGACATGGTCAGCTGCTATGTACCTTTACGCTGCTGCGTGTGTGCAGCAGCAGCGCACCCCGTTCTTTGACGAGATCCGCGCAGGCTACCCGGCCGCGCCGGTTTAGCCGAGCCCCTCGGCGGTTCACCGTCAGCATCTGCTCCACCAGCGGCCGGAATCCGAGTTTCTCCAGCATGGCGGCTACGGGCAGCAGCCCTCCGTAAGGAGTCAGGTTCTTGCCCGAGAAATTATAGGGCGTGGAAGCGCCGATTTTATTGGGCTTGGGAGCTGCTGCGTCTCCGCGCCCTGCTTCTCTGCGACACCTGCTTCTCCGCGCCCAGCATTTTCTCATTGAAGGA
>PMYF01000467.1:0-5983 GCA_003171295.1 Acidobacteriota bacterium
GAACCGGTTCTGGAGTTTTGCTTAGGCGAAACAGGTCCAGAACGGATGCTTGGTGGCTCTCAGGAAATCGTTCTCACGAGCGACTCCTGGAGCGGACGTGGCTGCTCAACTCAGAGGTCAAAGAGGTTTGCTTAGACGCCGGTCCCGCGACCGGCGTTTTTGTTTTGTAGCGACGACCGCGACTTGTCCCGATGAAATCAGGAGGCGGGCAGTCAAGAGTCCAAAGTCAAAGGTTCAAAAGGGCGCGAGCAATCGCGGCTTTTTTCGTTTTGGGCGCCGATCGCCGCCTGCCCCGAACCTTTCAGGGGCCGGCGTTTCTAATTGTAGCCCCGGCTCGAACCTGTACTGAAGGTATCGGGGGGTCACGACTTAGCGCTGGCTTGTTATGTATGTCGGCGGCTCTTTGGCGGCCATCAAGGCAAAACCCGCCGAGTTCAAGAACATCATGCCGTTGCCTTGAAGGGTCAAAGCGTGTGAAGTTGTGGCCCCTATTTTTCTGGCGCACAAGGTCAGGCAGGCGCTGGCTGTCAGAAGGGCGCTGCGGTATACTGGCCACCTTCCCCTGGGTTGTTTCCAATCGACTATCGTCAGGAGGTTCGCCATGCCCAAATACCTTATCGAACGGGAAATCCCCGGCGCGGGCAATCTTACGCCGGAGCAACTGCACGCCATTTCCCAGAAATCCTGTTCCGTCTTGAACGGGTTAGGGCCGCAGATTCAGTGGATGGAGAGCTATGTGACGGGAGATAAGGTTTACTGCGTCTACATCGCTCCCAATGAAGAGATGATCCGTGAGCACGCGCGGCAGGGCGGGTTTCCCGCGAATCGCGTCGCAGAGATCAAGTCGATAATTGATCCTACCACCGCGGAAGGCTGATCGCAGGGACCGGGAGCTGCTCTGGGCATAAGGCGGTCCTGCGGGTGACTCAGCAATCGCATTGGCGCAAGGGTGGCCGCGAGCCATCGCGGCCTTCTTGGTATTGGGAGTATGATCGTGGATGCCAGATCGGACCGCTGGCACCAAGATCAACCCCCTACCAGGCCGGGGCCATGGCGGTGGGCGAGCCTCGCCGCGGCAGCGCCGCCACTAGATTGATTTCATGAAGAGTTCTCTCCCGGAACCGAGCGACGATCCACGAGCGGAGTATGTTCGGCGGCTCGAAGCCTTGAAAATCACACAAGCCGTATATGAGAAGCAGCATCGCAGCCTCGGGATTGGCAAGCTCGCGTTGGGCGGTGCAATCCTGGTTGTGATCGGTCTGGCTTTGGTGGCCAAGTTGGTTTCAGTCCTCTGGGTCTTGGCTCCGCTGTTCGCCATCGTCGTTCTGGCCATCATTCATGAGCGTGTCCTCAAGAGGCGCGAGCGATGCTCCCGCACCGTGGCATATTACGAGCGAGCGCTCGCGCGCATTGACAATCGCTGGATGGGAACCGGGGAAACGGGCGAAAGGTTCCAGAACGCATCGCACCCCTATTCCCGCGACCTCGATCTGTTTGGGGTGGGATCGCTATTCGAACTGCTTTCGACGGCGCGCACTCGTGTGGGCCAGGCGACACTCGCAAAGTTGCTCCTGGCGCCCGCCTCCCCCGACCAGGTCCTTGCTCGCCAGGCGGCTGTAGTCCAATTGCGGAGCCGGCTGGATTTGCGCGAAGACCTCGCGATCCTGGCGGAGGAAGTGGGCTCGCTCGAGCCGGCGGAAGTCCTGGCGGCCTGGGGCGAAGGTGAACCGCTGCTGGCGTCGAGGTTCTTGCGATTTGGGAGCGCGATGCTCGCGGGCTTGTGGCTGGCCAGTTTGGCCGTCTGGATGGTCTGGGGGCTGGGGTATCCGGCCTTGGTGGTCAGCGCGATCAACGTGAGCTTGAATCTCGCTTATCGCCGGCGTGTGAGAGAAGCCGTCAGCGCCGTCGAAAGCGCTGCGCGTGACCTGGGGCTGCTGGCCAGTGTACTGGCTCGACTGGAAGCTGAGCAGTTCCGAGCGCCCAGGCTTGTTGAGCTTCGGGTGGCTCTCCAGTCGCAGGGGTGGCCTCCTTCACGCTGGATTGCCCGACTAAATCGGCTGATGGAGTACCTCGATTCAAGACGCAACATGGTCGTTGGATTTCTCGACCTGTTTGTATTTTGGACGTTGCAGTGCGCCGGCGCGGTGGAGGCGTGGCGAGGGCGGACCGGCCCGGCAGTCCGCCGCTGGCTGGCCACCGTGGGCGAGTTTGAGGCCCTCTCCTCGCTGGGCGGCTATGCTTACGAGCATCCCGCGGATGTCTTCCCGGAATTCGCTGATACATCACCATGCTTTGAAGCCGAAGGCCTCGCCCATCCCCTGCTGTCAGACCGCGACGCCGTGCGCAACGACTTGTGCTTTGGAGGTGGATTGCGGGCACTCATTATCAGCGGGCCGAACATGGCGGGGAAAAGTACCTTGGTGCGGGCGGTGGGGATTAATGCGGTTCTTGCTCAGTGTGGCGCTCCCGTGCGCGCCCGGCGGCTGCGCCTCTCACCCCTCGCCGTGGGGGCATCCATCTGCGTGCTCGATTCGCTCCAGGGCGGCATCTCGCGGTTCTATGCTGAAATCCGGCGCCTGAAACAAATCACCGATCTCACCCAGGGGTCGTTGGCGGTGCTTTTTCTGTTCGACGAGTTCCTGCAAGGAACGAACTCCCACGACCGGCGTCTGGGCGCGGAGGCGATGGTGCGCAGCCTGGTTGAGCGCGGGGCGATTGGACTGGTGACGACGCACGACTTGGCGCTGGCCCAGATCGCGGAGGGACTTGGCCCGCGCGCCGCCAACGCTCATTTTGAGGATCGCCTCGAGGATGGGAAACTAATTTTTGACTACCGGCTCCAACCAGGAGTCGTCGAGACCAGCAACGCCCTCAATCTGATGCGGTCAATCGGTCTGGACGTGTGACGAGCCCAGGTCGGCGGCTACTGTTTTTCGTAGAGGCGCCCTTCAGGGCGACAGTTTTTCTCTTCCACAAGCTGCCCGGCTAAAGCCGGCCGCTACGAAAAACCAGAACGGCCAATGGGTAGATAGACCCCAAGCGCGTTGAGGGCGATTCTTCCTTCTTCCCTCTCGTAGCCTGCAAGAGCTAGGTTACAATCTCCGCATGCTGAACATCCGCAATGCCACCCCAGACGACATCCCCTTGATTCTTGAATTCATTCGCGAGTTGGCGGAGTACGAGCGCGCGCCGGAACAGGCCGTGGCAATGCCAGAGGATCTGCGGCGGGATGGATTCTCTGGGGAGCCGCGCTTTTACGTCGAGATTGCCGAATGGGACGGCGAGCCCGCAGGCTTCGCGCTTTGGTTTTTCAATTATTCGACGTGGCAAGGGAAACCAGGGTTATATCTCGAAGACCTGTTCGTCCGCCCGCGCTTTCGAAAGAAAGGTATCGGCAAGGCTCTGCTGGTGCATCTCGCCCGGGTCGCCGTGGAGAAAGGCTGCGGGCGCTATCAGTGGCAGGTGCTCGACTGGAACACGCCAGCCATCGACTTCTACGAATCGCTGGGCGCGAAGGTGATGAAGGAATGGCTGACCATGCGCGTGATGGGCAAAGCCCTGGAGAAGCTGGCAGAGCAGACGTCGCACCAGCCGTCTTCTACTTGAGACCTGCCCCTACCACCTGCGTCGAAAAGCGCACGTAGGTGAAGGTCTCCGGGATGTGGGAATCGTAATGGCCGTGCCGGTTCCACGTCCAGCCGGCGCTCGGATCGAGGCGCTGGCCCTGTGGGTCGACCTGCTCAAAACGCGAGCAATCGATACGCCACACGTCGCCGTCGCGGGGCGGCAGCGAGCGGCCGTCGGCGAGCAGTTCGAGACCTTTCCACGGGAAAGCCAATTCCACACTCCAACCCTTGTCCGTGCCGGCGCGCTTGTTCAGCGTGCCGTCCACATGCACGCCGTGGAGTAGGCCAGGGAAATCCCAGTCCAGAAAACCCCAGCGCTCGCCGCGCGGGTGCACGTGTCCGCCGATTCCGGAAATCTCCAGGGTTGGGTGCATGTCGGGATTGAATTCCGGCCTGCCGTAATATGGGTTGCCGGACTTGAAGATGTCCTTCCAGATCCAAAAGACTTCGTAGACGGTGTTGAGCGCGTTGATTTCAAATTCGTAGTAGGCATCCTGGCCCGCGATGAACACTTCCACGTCATTGTCCTCGTATATTCTGGAGTCGCGCTCCGTGAGCGTGGCCCAGACGTCGGCCTCCTCGGCTATGAAGCCGAAGTAAAGGTAAGTGTCATCCCACAGGAGGGCCACACGCGTATCAAACCACGCAGGCTGGCCGGTGATGATATCCACAAATGGGCTTGAACGCGGCGCGAGCTTCCAGGAAGGCTCGTCAAGCTTGCCGTCAATTACAATGGGACCCGCGGTGCGATAGCAGGTATAGCGTGCAAATTCGTGTGATTCTGGCCAGCCCATGAATTTTTCCTTTACAGAAGATGAAAGTGAATCTCCGTTGCCGCCCGCCGCCTTTCAGACTGCTGCAGGTACTTTTATCACGGCGCTGGGCTTTTCGATACACCATCGTGAAACCTTATCGTCGTCCTTCGACGCTGCCTCCGTCTTCATCCAGTCGTGGGCAAACCGCAGATGAAAGGTTCTGCAATCAGGCCCATGGTCAATGGTTTAAACCTGAGCGCTGCAGTATCCGCTTGATATTCTGGGCCGTCAAGCCTGGCGAGACCTTCCGGGTTGGTCAAGCATATCACGTCGTGATATATTGATTCGCGAGTCAATTTTGCGGATTCCCCATCCGGCGTAAGGATGGAGCGAAGAAATGTCGCCGGGACGGGATGTCAACCACGTCGATTAAATCCGCAGACTCTTCCCCGTATCATGGCATCATATAAATAGGACGGAGGTCTTTCTTTCCCTATGACACGATGCATAACAAACTACCTGGTGCATGAGCACCAGGAATTTTCTCATTTATTGTATGAACTGCAGGAACAGCTTGGCGTGCTGCCGCTAGCGCGCGACCATCGGAGTACCGCAGAGCGCCTGAGGGGACTCACGCGGGCCGTTGCCCAAGCCCTCCACACCCACGTGGTGGAAGAGGAAGAGATTCTCTACCCCGCGCTCGCGGACCATCTCCAAGGCATTGCTGCCACACTTGACCGCATGCGGCGCGAACACGATACGGGTGAGGAAACCGAGAAGCTTTTCCAGGAATGTGTGGAACGTTTGATCAAGGGTGGGCGAAACCGGCAAGAGGTGATGCAGCGTGGCCGCCAGTATGTCCAGTGGTTGCGCGGGCACCTTTTCGATGAGAATGGGCGCTTGTTCCCGATGGTCGAGCGCGGCCTCGACACGGACACGCAGCAGGAAGTGCGTCGCGCGATGGAAGAGTTGGCCCAGGAGACATCGGCGAGTATCACGGAAGGCTCGGGGCAAGCAGTCCGGATCTAAGCGCCTGGCACCCCAGGAATGGCAGCGGGATACTTCGACTTCTTGCCTGCGCGTGCGTCGCCGTCATGGCGACGGCGGGACGTGCCCAGCGGAGCGTGTGCGAAGCAGTACTCGCGCGGCAGCCATTTGGGGCACCGCTGCGATGAAGTTCCAGCGCGCGTAACCTTTCGGGAGTATGACAATTTTTTGGAGCAGACCGCGAAGCGGGCCCCTGTCTCCTGCGACGGGTGACCTTTCTCTCTGGCCACCGGATTCCTGCTATCCCGACAAAAACCTTTCTTGTGGCCACAATTTCTGGCAAGCTACAGCTTGCCCCATCTTCTTTCTGCTGATCACGTCAGGATTCCAAGGAGGATTTGCTCTCATGGCCAGTAACCAAATGAATCGTCGCCAGTTCATAAGCACCAGCGCCGGTGTGGCAGCGCTGGGGGCAGCGTCGAAAGCCGCCCTGCTTTCGCCCCGTCCTCTCGAGGCCTCACCCCGCGCCGTGCCGCCCAGTGACCGGGTACGTTTCGCTTCGATCGGCACGGGAGTGGAAGGTTGCGTTATCTTGCAGGCGGCGCTCGCCTGCCC
>PMYF01000467.1:6017-8239 GCA_003171295.1 Acidobacteriota bacterium
TAGCCACGCCGGACCACTGGCATGCCCAGATTACCGAAGACGCTTGCGCCGCGGGCAAGGACGTTTATTGCGAAAAGCCCATGTCGCACACCGTGGACCAGGCCTTTGCGATGATCGATGCGATGCAGAAGTACAAACGCATCGTGCAGGTGGGCAGCCAGTGTCGCAGTTCGATTGTCTATGCGAAGGCCAAGGAGATTTTCTCGAGCGGCGCCTTGGGGCAAGTGACCGCGGTGGAGGCCTGCATGGACCGCAACGACGCCAGCGGAGCCTGGGTTTATCCCATCCCACCGGATGCCAGCGAGAAGACTATCGATTGGGACCGCTTCCTGGGCGACGCGCCCAAACGGTCTTTTGATCCCGTCCGCTTCTTCCGCTGGCGTTGTTTCCGGGACTACGGCGAGGGCTTGCCCGGCGACCTCTACGTTCACATGCTGACGGGAATCCACCACATCACGGGAACGAATGCACCGCCCTTGCGCGCTGCCAGCATGGGAGGCATCTTCCGCTGGACCGAAAACCGGGAGGTACCGGATCTGATCTGGACGCTTTTTGAATATCCCAGCTTCCGCCTCTCCCTGCGGTGCAACCTGAATAACGAATCGCCGGGCGTGTCCCGCTACTACGGCACGAAGGGGACCATGGAGATCAAGGACGAAGTGC
Organism: Acidobacteriota bacterium; assembly: GCA_003171295.1. Taxonomy (GTDB): domain Bacteria; phylum Acidobacteriota; class Terriglobia; order UBA7540; family UBA7540; genus Bog-366. The sequence continues at coordinate 6,681 of PMYF01000467.1, forward strand.
TCACCATCACGCCGCAACACACCGAACCGCAACCGGAGGGCTATTCGATTCTGGGCTGGCCGGAAAAGCTGCGGGGGGAATACTTGAACCGGTGGCACAAGGAGCATCCTGCACCTTTGCCCGGGAAGTATGCGCTGAGCAAGTCCGCAGAAAGCTTCCAGGCCCCGGCCGGTTACGATTACCAGGTTGATCACATGAATAACTTCATGGAATCGGTACGCACACGGCAGCCCTCCGTCGAGGATGCGGTCTACGGAAAAAACACGGCGATCGCCTGCCACATGGCGAACCACTCCTACTTCAACAAGACCCTCGCGGTGTGGAATGAAAGCGCACGCAAGATCCAGGGTGCATAGAATCTCCGAGGGGCGCAGCTGCGCGGATCACCAGGGCGTGGATGCGCCCCTGCCGTTCCAGGGACACAGCGGCGTGGTACGTTTCTTCCTTGCTCTTACCCGTCTTGACGATTAGGATTACCCACCTGAGGTCCGTCCGGACTTTCTCTTTCTGGAGGTTTTGCCCATGTTCCACCCCAGGTTTTCTCGCCGCGACTTCATGTGGCGAACCGCCGGCGTAGCGGGCGCCATGCTGGCAGCCAGGACTATTCTGCTCGATCCGGGTCCTTCCCTTGCCGCGAGCGTTCCTATCCCACCTAGCGACACCGTGCGGTTCGGTATCATCGGCATCGGCATGCAAGGTTCGGGACTGCTGTACAACGCGAGTTCGTTGCCAGGTGCGGAGTGCGTGGCGGCGTGTGACCTGTATGATGGCCGGCATAACGTGGCGAAGGAAATCGTGGGCAAGCCCATTCTCACCACGCGCCGTTACCAGGACCTCCTGGATAACAAGGAGATCGATTGCATCATCAATGCCACTCCGGACCATTGGCACAAGCAGATCGTCGTGGACTGCTGCAAGGCCGGGAAGGATGTCTATTGCGAAAAGCCCATGACGCATGGCGTCAGCGAGGGTTTTGAAATGATCTCGGCCGCCCAGAAGAACAATCGTATCGTCCAAGTGGGAAGCCAGCGCGTCAGTTCGGTCGTCTACGCCAAAGCCAAGGAATTAATTGCCGCGGGGGCGATCGGCGATGTCCACACTGTGGAATCGATGATGGGCCGGAACGCGCCGAATGGCGCGTGGGTGTATCCTCCACCTGCGGACCTCTCGCCCCAGACGATGGACTGGGACACGTGGCTCGGCACCGCACCCAAGATCCCCTTCAATCCGCTGCACTTTGCGCGTTGGCGCTGCTGGCAGGCATACGGATCAGGCGTGGCGGGAGATCTGATGGTGCATCTCTTAAGCGGCATCCACTTCGTCGGCGGGATCACTCAGCCTCCCCAGCGCGCCTTGGCAACCGGTGGCTTGTTCCGCTTCACCGATGGGCGCGACTTTCCAGACGTCCACTGCGTGCTCTACGACTACCCGCAGTTCCCGGTTGTCATCCGGCTTACCCTGGCCTGTGATACGCCGGAAATCACGCGGTTCATGGGGACGGGAGGATTGCTGGAGGTGGCGGGGTCTGAACTGACCCTCACCACGCAAGATGGGACCGA
>PMYF01000335.1 GCA_003171295.1 Acidobacteriota bacterium
AGCCCCGTCCTTCCGCCGGGCTACAAATAGTGTCGCTTATTTCTGCAACTATTGAGGGTTGCATAATATAGTGACGGTTTTCGAGTAGCGTCGGCATCTTGCCGGCACCGGAAAATGCCGCCGGGACGGCGGCGCTACAAAGAATGGGTGTCACTAAATTCTGTAACCGTCAGTAGGCGCTAGATTCCCGCTTGCGCGGGAATAACTGTATTGGGGAGCGCTGGTATCTCGCAAATGACACCAGTACCCCCATTGGGGGGAGGGGTTACTGAAAACTGTGGACTGAGAGCTTGCCACCTCAGGCGGCGCATTCGTGGACGGCCTCATACAACGCCAGGATATTCGCCGTGGGCGTGTTGGGCTGGAGGTTATGGCAAGGGGCCACGATATACCCTTTGCCCTTGCGGAAGATGCGGATGTTATCGGCCACCTCCCGCTTCACGTCGTCCGGTGTGCCAAAAGGCAGGGTCTGCTGATTGTCCACGCCGCCGTGAAAAACCAGTGATTTTCCGAAATCTCGCGCCAGATCTTCCCTTCCCATCCCGGCGCAGCGCCACTGAATGGGATTAAGGACATCGATGCCGATCTCGATCAGTTCCGGCAGGAGGGGCCGAATGGCGCCGTCATCATGGTGCATGACCGTGACGCCGAAGGAATGAGCAAGATCGATCATCTTACGCATCCAGGGCTTCAGGAAGCGGCGGAAGGATGCCGGACTTATCATCAGCGTGTCCTGCGTCCCGAGGTCTTCTGCGACGTAGATGAGATCGATCAGCCCTTGGGCCGCCTCGAGGGTACGTCGGATGACCGATTCGTGGATGTAATAGATGCGCTCCAGGGCGGCTTCCGCCACCACGGGGTTTAGGGCGAGGTCGGCCAGAGCCTGCTCCATGCCCCGCAGCCGGCAGTAAAGGTAGAACGGCTCGTAGCACCCACCCAGGATGGGGTAAGAATGCCATGCTTCGCACTTCGCGCGCATGCCATCCACGTCAAACATCGCTGCATCCGGCCAGTCGAAGCGCTCAACATCCGCCGCGCTTTCGGCTTTCGCCAGCGGGTTGGAGACGGCCTCTTCGTAAGAGCCCAGACCATCCCCGTAGGAAATATTCGTGACTTCAACGTGCCAGATACTCCAGAGCGATTGCATGTGCCAAGTGTCTTCTTTGGCCAGCGGATGCGTGGGACCGAGAAGTACCAGCTTGTCGATTCCCAGCCGCTCCCAGAGCGCTCGCTCGGAAGCGCATCCCAGCTCTTTGCGCAGCCGGGCGGTGACCTCGGCCGTACCCCAGTAGTCCGAGAGAACTCGATCGGGAGTTTCTCCCGCTAAAAGGCCCAGCCAACGGTCTCGAGGCGTCAACATTGTAATCTCCCCTTGGGTTAGCCACTGGGCTGGGGAAGAATCGCTACCTTTGCAGCCTGCATGATCCTTTCCCTCCGCACCAGAACGCCATGACCTCCGGCAACATGATTCCGGAGGCCCCCAAATGCTGCGGGGACTGTATCACCACAATGATGGGTGGGCAAGATGACCCTGAGGTTTTGGAAGCGCGGCTCAGTTGATGGAAAAGTCCAACGGTTTACCATGGAGGCGGGCAAAATCCTGGAGTTCGACGACATCTACTCTCCCCGCTACCCTTGAGGTTGTGGGTTAATTCGAAGCGGGAAGGTATTCGTCGATCCATTTGAAGAGATAAGGGACACTATTTGTAGCCCGGCGGAAGGACGGGGCTGAACAGGCTGCGGAAGAACCCAGTTTGGTAACGGTATTGCGTCGAATGAGGCATGCGAGGATTTGTCGTTAAGGGAAACGGCACAACTTGCACGCAAGTTCCGGCTCTTCACAATTCCTTGGAACCCTTCTTCCCTCGTGTAGTGATAGAGATAATTGGGCAAGCGGGCAGGCATAATTGAACGGCGTATGTCGTTCACCGCTCCCAGGACGTGCTCGGTAAGTAGAATTGGGAAGATAGCCGACATTGATTTGTGTGCTACCTACGCACAGCCGCAGTCAGAACAACCCTTCCTGCTGCGTCTTGGTTTTCCGCTCCGCTTTGGCGAAGGTTTCGACGCGGTGGGCGGGGTATTCGAGTTTCTTTCCCGCCAGCAATTCGGCTATGGTGAGGATTTGCAGGCGGGGATAGCGGCCTGGAAAGTCTTTTGACTCGTAGAAGCCCGTGGCCGCAGCTTCCGTGAGCATGGGTTTGGTGGGTTCACGCAGGGTGATAAGCGCGCCGATGGGGGCCTTCTCGCGGTCGAGCACCCCTTTCAGGTCGCGCACGTGGTTCACGCCGATGTGGCCGCTCTTCACCTGCACGATTACCTGCTTGGCCTGTCCGCTCTTGTCGTCGAAGAAATTGATGTAGCCGTCGATGCCGCTGTCCGCGCCCTTCATGTGGCCCTTGGCGGGCCGCGCATTCACCAGATCCACCGCCCACCACTCGAAGTGGTGCGGGCTGATTCCTCTTAGCGCTTCTCCGCCCTGCACGCCCGTTGGCGCGTCGGTGCGGTCAAGGAAAACCGGACCCGGATGGCGGCACATTACGTGGCTAGGTTGTCTAGCGCAAGGACGTAACGTGTGTGTGGGCGATACGCTGGGCCGCCAAGACTAAGTCCTCGAACGCGCAGGATCCGAACAGGGACTTGGTCCGCAGTTCCCTCTTAATTTTGACTGCCATCTTCTTTAAGTCGCCCAGGATGGCTTCCAGCTCAATGACGGTGGGACGGTGCCTCGTACGAATCAGCGCATTCGTGAGCTGCTGGAGCACTTCGAGGGGCTGGCAATGATGGATAAAGGGATCTGTGCCGTTGAGGTCGCTGAGGGACTTCTGCAACCTATGCTCCTGGGCCTCGAATACGTACCAGCCATGCGAAGGGTCACCGATCCTTTGCCATGCCACTGCGAGGCCAAGTTCGAAAGGCATGTTGAATCGAGGTGTCCGGGGCGGCGTCGGGTCAAGTTTAACCCGTGAGAGATCATGAAATGAAACCTTGCAGTCACCGATGAGCGAAAAAATACGATCAAGTCGCCGTTTGCTTTCCGTGATCTGTAGAACGGCTTGTGGGATTAGACCAAATCCTGAGAGTCCAGCAATGTACGCCAAACATAGCGGCTCGAATTCATCATCGTACGGTATGTTTAGGAAAACCTTATCGGAAACATAGGAGGCTTTGTGCTTCGTCCCGGTTTTGGGGGTTTTCGGCATAATGGAGAAGACCCCAAGAATACCTGTGGGAGCATTTGCTGAGAATTTAGCCTAACGGGTGACGTAATGCCTGCTGTTAGCCCGCCGGACGAAGCTTTCCATTGGCCTTCTGGATACCCTCGACCAATCGCGAGATGCGATCCACCCGTTCCTTTGAAATGCCAAAAACCCTTGCGATCCTGGTAGTCGAAGGAAAAGGGGTGGTGATTAGTGTAGGCCCGAATTTCTTTGGAGATTTCGGCTCCTCGGAGAGCAACTGGCGCGGCTCCACCTCTAGGGCCTTCGCTAACTTTTCCAGAGTTGTCTGGGAGGGCGCAGTATAACCGCCCTCGACGCGAGAGACGTAAGATCGCAAGAGCCCAGAGCGCTTTTCGATGTCGGCCAGCGAAACCCCTTTGGCTTCTCGAAGTGTTCGAATTCTTTTTCCGACGTTCATATGTTGAAACTATACCAAAGAAGTCCTAACAAAGGAATAGACATGCGGTCAAGGCCAGGGCGGGCGGCCCGGAGCCGCCCTGGACTCGTCGCGGCCCGACCGCCATCGATTCCTCGCCGCTCTTTTCCTTGAAGAGCACGTTGTAGTTGGCGTTGGAGTTGAAGGGCGGGTCTAGGTAAATCAGGTCAACGCTCGAGTCCGCGACGTGATCGCGAAGAATATTCAGGTTATCGCCAAAGGAGAGCTTATTCTTTCCGTCCATTTCCGCAGAGCATACCACAACCTTCGCGGGCGGCGCATCCTGATGAGGATCATCGCTCCCGCGGCTCAAGATCATCTGAATATGGCACTCCCACGCCTTTCGCGGCGGGGCACACTCTGCCGCCCCTATCGGGGCTTGAACCTGTGGCGTCGCTCCCTGAATTTAACGCCGATGCCCTGCCTCCCCAGTCCGTGGTGAGAAATTTCGGGTTAGAATTCCGGATTCAGCATAGTATAAGTGAGGACGTGCGGGGATTAAATTTCTTAGGCGCTAAACAGGCTGCGGAAAAACTCGTAGGTGCTGTCATTCTGAGCGAAGNNCCGAGTTTCTCACCACGCTGGGATGGTTTTGGGGCTGCCGGGAGGGCGGGGCTACACGGGCTGCAGGGAAACGCTTCCCGGCTGTCATTCTGAGCGGAGCGAAGAACCTCTGCATTTGTAGAATCAGGCAAATGCGGAGGTCCTTCCTTCGTTTCACTCAGGACCGCCTGCGGCTCCTCAGGATGACAGCTTTGGCGGTTTTTCCGCAGCCTGCAAAGTGCTCGATTACGCAATCGTCCGATCAGACCATCGCCCGATTGCACGATCTCCCGATTCCACTTGGGCCCGTGACACACTTTCCCGTATCGGTTATCGGTGGGTTCGACTCGAGGGATGAGGGAAATTGGGTGGCCTGTGGCGAACCGCACGCCCCCTCACCTGGCTCGCTACGCTCGCCACCCCCTCCCCTGGAGGCTGTCTCAAAACTCGGCGGCGCCCGCTGTAGCGCCGCTCTGGGAGCGACGATTCGTCTTTGTAGCGGCGATGTCCTCAACGCCGGTCGCCGGTGGGGATACCGGCGCTACAGGAGTTTTGAGACAGCCTCTCCCGGAGAGGGCTGTTCAATCACCCGATGGGCCAATGATATGATGATCCGATCACCAATCTCCCGGTCTCCCGATTCTCAGAGCGAAATCCTTGTGGTTAAAGATCTAGCCAGGAGGGAAGACCAGACTGCGAGCGGTTAATTATGATCAGGCTTCGCGGATTTGCAGCCGCCTTCATCTTGACAATGTTTGCAGCCGCCGCCCTAATGGCTGCGGACAACGTGGACCCATGGGCACAAGCAGATCTCATGCCGGCGGCAGAACTGAATCGCCAAGTGTCAGCCGTGAAAGCCGGGAAGATTATCCTCTTGCAGGTCGGTTTCCTTGTGCTTTATAAGCAGGGACATATTCCAGGATCCCAGTATGCGGGCCCTGGCAGTAAGGCGGAGGGCCTCGTGGCGCTCGAAAAGCTTGTTGAGAAGCTTCCTCGTCGCCAGGAAATTCTCATTTACTGCGGTTGCTGTCCGTGGGAGGAATGTCCTAATATTCGCCCGGCCTTTCGAGCGCTGAAGCAGATGGGATTTTCAAACATCAAGGTTCTCAACCTTCCCACCAGACTAGGGGCCGACTGGGTGGCGCAAGGATATCCGCTCACCAGGGGAGAATAGCCACCGCCGCCTGCCCGCCGCTCGGGTTCTTTTGCGGCCTTGAATTACGACCGCCCCCCGGCGCTGCGCACCGATGCAGGCGGTGGGTTTGTCTCCTCGCAAGGCAGAAGTAGGGACCCCGGTTCGGGAAGATTCTCGCGTTCCACAAGGAGAAACACTCATGGCGATTGTCATGCGGTTTGTTCAGCGCTTTGACCCGTCGAAGCGGCAGGAGTTCATGGACTTGGAAAAGCAGTTTGCGATTTTGGAACAACGGGGAATTCTTACCCAAGGCGATCGCATGGTTCCTCTCGCAGGACGTGAGCCGGGGAATACCCTGATCTGGGAGGGACGGTTTGAGAGCTTGGCTGCTGCCGAGAAAGCCCTCAAGTCTCTGGAGACGAGTGAGGATCACACCCAGCTCTTCCAGAAGCAGGTTCCCTACTTCCAGGACGCCTGGGTGGAATTTTATGAAGTCCTGAATTTCTGAGGCGCGGGGAGCGCCCGGCCGACTGTAGGGCGATTATCTCACACGTCCTGGGAGCTGCACGGGCCGCCGGCGTTCAGCGCCCGCCCGGGCCGGCGCTGGCTCGGGAAATAGCTGCCGTGCCCATGGGGACATCGAGGTCGAGATACCATGGGATCGGGAGGCTGCCCCAACGCGCGGGGCGGAAGGTCCAGCCCTCGAGGATCTTCTCGGCGGCTTCGAGATTGGTTACGGCGCCGGGCAATGGCGCAGCGTCAATCACCTGACCCTGGTCATTCAGCAGCAACCGCATATGCACTAACGCGGTCGGAGGCGGGCCCGCAGGCCGCCCGATGACTTCAGGCGGTTTGACTTGGCGGCTAAGGTCGCGTTCCGGCTGGGTTGGCACCGTATCCATTTTGTGAGCGCGCAAAGAGAATCTCACTTCCACCGTAGTGAGGAAGCCCGAGGGCCCGGCGGGCGTCTCCAACGGCCGATAGATCCAACTGCGCACCGCCTTCAAGGTTGACGCCGCCAGAATGGGATGCCCGCGCACGACGTGGGCCTGCGCCACTTTGCCGTCGCGCGCGATTTCGACTTGCACCCGCACCTGTCCTTGAATGTAGTTGACCTTAGCCAGGGGTGGATACTCCGGCTTGGCCTGATCCAGAACCAGGCGCGTGGCCTCCTTGCTGTTGAGGCTAACTGGATTTAGGACAGGCAGGGGGGGTGGGGTCTGCGGAAGGGCAATCTCCGGAGCACACCCTAACACCAGAACAGAGAGGAAAAGGCCGTGTGGATGCCACCGGAACTTAGTCATCGCCTTCAAAGATTACCTGGGCCACCACGTAGCGGTCGGAGTGCGAAATCGAAACCGCCATGCGGGTGACTCCCAGTCCGCGTGCCACTTCTTGCGCCCGGCCGGTCAAGACCAGCTCAGGTTTGCCACTTGGCTGGTGGGTGACTTCCACATCGAGCCAGCGAACCCCCGCTCCCCAGCCCGTTCCCAGAGCTTTGAAAGCCGCTTCCTTGGCCGCGAAGCGCGCGGCATAGCGCTCGCCTCGATTCTTGAACCTCTCGCAGTAAGCAATTTCCGCCGGGGTGAAGAGCCGCTTCGTAAATCGCTCCCCATGCCGCTCGAGACCCTTCTCCAGGCGGGAAGTTTCTGCAATATCCACTCCGGTTCCGACGATCATGATCAGATTGTGTAACTACCGGGTAATTCCCTCAGGACCCCGAAATTCGACTGTGCCGAGCCTCAGCCCGCGGCTTAAGGGATGCCGTAGACGTCGCACACCCCCGGCAGCGCCTTCCCGCGAGGGAAAGCCGGTGAAGCGCAGAAGCCCGCGCGTTCCGCTCAAGGTTGACCATCAACGTCAATTGCTCGGGCCAGCCTTCTGTCTTGGACACCAAACCACCAGCTTGCATGGCCATCCGTCCATCTTGCGAGTATCAGCCCTTATTAAATTGTTCTGACCATACCAAATTGCCGGACGGAATGCAACGTCGCATCGGGCGAATCAAGGCGGGCGCTATGTTATATTCGCAGTATGGGGCGGCGAGCGTTCAAAATGGTTTCCCGCGACGGCTTGGCGTGGCTCGAGTCGGTGCGCCTCAGCAAGCTGCCGTGGCTCGTGCATGCCTTCAGCACGCGCCGAGGCGGCGCCAGCCGCGTCCCCTCCACCGGCCTCAACTTGGGGTTTACGGAGTGGGAGGGGCGCGAGCAGGTTGAGCAGAATCGTCGGCGCTTTCTCAGGCAGATTGGCGCCCAGGATTTTTCGCTCGCCTCAGTGCGGCAGGTCCATTCCTCCCACGCGTTCGTAGTGGCTGCTGGCGGGACCGGCCAGATTGAGTATCAACTGTGCGGCGTGCCGAGCGCGGAGCAAGCCGCCCCAAGCCCGCCTGCCGGTGACGCGCTCATGACGGCGGAGACGGGCCTGCTGCTGGCGGTCCGCACTGCCGACTGCCTGCCCGTGCTGTTGGTGGATCCTAAGCAGCGCGTCGTGGCGACAGTCCATGCGGGCTGGCGCGGCGCGCTCGCGCGCATAATCGAGAAAGCGGTGGGAGATATGCGGCTCGCGTTCGGCTCCGATCCCCAGCAATTGCTTGCCGTGCTGGGGCCCTCGATCCGCGCCTGCTGCTACGAAGTGGGAGAGGAGGTTGTCGAAGCCTTTCACGGACGGTTCGCCTCCGCCGAGCCCTTCTTCCGAACTCTGCCCCATCGCCCCGAGGCGGCAACGGATCGCCATTCGATTCTGTTCCTGAGCGCTCACCCACCCGGGCATGCTCCCGAGCAGGTTCCCGCCGCGCACCTGGATTTGGTCGCCGTCGCGCAGCATCAGCTCACTAGCGCGGGCGTCGCATCCTCCCAGATATCCGTCGCGGACTACTGCACCGCCTGCCGCACCGATCTGTTCTTCTCACATCGTAAGGAAGGCGGGCACACGGGACGCCAGATGGCCGCCATCGGAATTCGGCCGGGCAATCTACGTAGGCTATCATATCCATAACCCTGCCCCCCTCTTCGGTTGAGGAGGAAAATCACGCGAATGCAGGAAGGGCGCCCGGCTGCAAGGAGGCCGCGAGACACGGGAATAATCTGGAAGGTCAGGTAACGGGAGGGCTCCCGACAAAAGGCTTCGGGACAAGTTCCGCCCCGCCGTTGACGGAGCGCGGAGAAGCCAGTAGAATTAAGGTTTCGGGCTCTTGCGGGAAAGGACTCCTGAAGTTCTCCATCCTGTTCTAAGCCCCACCCCCAGCAGAATGAAGGAACGGTTATGAACGCGAATGATCTCCGGCCCGGAATGATCATCAGGCACAACAATGAACTCTTCACGATCCACAAGGCCGAGCATCGCACTCCCGGCAATCTGCGCGCTTTCGTCCAAGCCCGTATGCGCAACCTGCGCACGGGTGCGTTGGCCGACCATCGCTTCCGCTCGGAAGACACCATCGAGCGCGCCGCCATCGATGAAGTCGAGATGCAGTACCTCTATGCCGACGGTGATTCGTATTGCTTCATGAACACCGCAAACTTCGAACAGATATCCCTTCACCAGGAGACCGTCGGCGACCGGTCCTCCTACCTGGTTGCCGAAGTCATGCTCAAGGTGGATTTCTTCGAGGGCCGGCCGGTGGATATCCAGTTGCCTGCCACCGTGGATCTGAAGGTGGTCGAGACCGAGCCGGGCATCAAAGGCGGTTCGGCAACCAACGTGACCAAGCCCGCCAAGATGGAAACCGGTTTAGTTGTCCAAGTGCCCCCCTTCATCAACGAAGGCGAGCGAATCCGCGTCGATACCGCGCAGGGGACATATATCGAGCGGGCCAACTAGCAGTCTGCCCCGATGCCACACACCCTAGCACAACCGAGCCACCCCTTGGCCCGCCGCCGGGGACTGCTGCGGGTTTTCAGAACGGAATCTCGTGGTCATCCTGTAATTGCAGGCCGGTGGGTGTGATCAAGTAGACAGCCGCGTGCCGCGGCGGTTTGCGTTTGGCCGTGACCTCCCGAATGTACTCGTCTTCCTTGAGGTAACGGATCACGACCTTGTCTTTTTGCACGTCCATCTTCCCGTCATAGACGTCGTGAGTTTCCCACAGTGACTTTAGCTCCTGCCCATCGAACGAAAACAGGATGGCCGTGAGCCGCGGCTGGCTCTTGCCGAGCTGGTAACCGTAGACCAAGAAACGGAAGTCGTCCCAACCCTGAGCGGGCAGCATTTCATAGTGCAGGTCCGTGCGCGGAACGAAATTCGTGACCGTCACGAGCCGGCTCTTGCCCGCACGGCTGTCGAAGATGGCCACCACGTTCTGCCGGTCGTAGTCCGTCCAGCCCAGGGTGTATCCCGCCCCGATCAACGTGCCGCTCTTCCAGGGTTCCGCGAAAACCGCCGGCTGGCCGAAGAGGGGGTAGTGGAGCAGGGAGAAAGCACTCTCCAGTTCGCGGCGCACTTCCACGTCGGTGGGCGTGCGATTCGCCATCCAATCCACCAGATGGTCCACGACGAGCTTCTGGATTTCTTCGGTCATGGGCCCGGCATCTTCAAGCATTACGCCGGGAAGCCGCTTCGCCAGGGAGTTGATCTGCCCGGCCAGGGTGGTGGGCGGCGGCAGGGCCCGTTTCTTTTTCGCCTCCGCCACACCCACAGCGAGCACTCCCGCGACGAGCAATAGCATCAGGAGATGGAGAATTCCGAGTTTGCTTACCGACAAACTACGCATGCCGTTTCGCCTCGCGCCAGGGTAAATTTCGGGAGCAGTCACCCAGACCGCGCCTTCCAGCCTTTCTCCGCCATTTTCAACCCGCCGCTTCAGACTGCGAGCAGGGCTTTCAACGCCGAGGTCTGGTCCAGGTATTCGAAGGCCTCGAGGCCCAGTTCCAGCGGAAATACTTTGTTAACCAGATGGTGAACGGTCACATGTCCTAGCCGGAGCCATTCGAGAGCCGGCCCGAACACCCCGCACCGGGAGCCGAGCAGCGTAATCTCGTCCACCACCAGTTTGGTGGCATCGAAGTGCGCCGCGCCGTGAAAGGTAGATTTCATCACCACCGTGCCGCGGGGCTCGACCAGCCGCAGTGCCCGGTCGAGGCCGCGCGGAGAACCTGTCGCCTCGACGGTTACCGGAAAGCTGCTGGGCGCGAGTTCCTCATCGNNGCCCAGCCTTCCGTCGCCCACAATGGCCACGCGCGTTCCCGGGGCGAGCGGCATCTGCTCCAGAATTTCCGCTGCCGCGGTCAGGGGCTCCACGAAGGTTGCCGCCTGGTCGGAAACCTCGTCGGGAACTCGGTGCAGGTTGGTTACCGGCAGAGTCACAAACTCGGCAAACACGCCGTCGCGCTTCACAATTCCCAGGACAGTGCGGTGCGGGCAATGCCGGCCCAGGCCCCGCGCGCACCATTCGCACCGGCCGCAGGCAAGGTTAATCTCTCCGACCACCCGCTGGCCGATCCAGGTTGGGTCGTCGCATTCCACCACCCGGCCGACGAACTCATGTCCGAGGATACCCCGAAAACCCGAGTAGCCCTTGACGATTTCCCGGTCGGTGCCGCAGATGCCCGCGAGCAGCACCTGGATCAGCGCCTCTCCTGGCGCGCGCTGGGGCTTGGCAACATCGCGCAGGGTGAGTTTTCCATCAAAATAGAGAGCCTTCATGGTGTATACCGGAGCTCAGAATCCGTCACGGAATATCCGGTCAATCTCCTGCGCGTGACCCCCTCACCCGGTCCCGCTCTGCGGGACCACCCTCTCCCGCAAGGGGGAGAGGGCAGGAGATACGAAGGGTGGATCAACGATCACGTCACAGCGTCTACGAAATCTGCTCAAACGCCCGGGCGATTTCATCTTCCTGGTCTTCGAACACGGTCCGGAGGTCGAGAACCAGTTCGTCCTGCAGCACGCGGGCAATAATGGCAGGCTTGTGGCGGCGGAGCATACCCTCCAATATCTGGGCGCCGTGCCACACATGGGTGACTGCCAGGAGTGACGTGGCCAGCGCCTGTCCCGGCGTTGAGCCACCCCCCAGCACGGATTCCCCTTCCCGGATCGCGACAGAGAACCCCGCCCGCGCGGAAATCTTCTCCGCCAGCCGCGTGGCGCGCGCGGCGATTTCCTTTGGGGAAAGTCGCAGCATCCGCAGCGCCGGGATGGAATCGAGATGCCCCCGCAAATAAAGGGAGGCAGTAGCCTCCAGCGCGGCGATCGTCAGTTTATCCACGCGCAGCGCACGGAAGAGGGGATTCTTCCGGATGCGCTCAAGGGGATCGCATCTCCCCGCCAGGATTCCTGCCTGCGGGCCCCCCATCAGCTTGTCGCCGCTGAAAGTGGCAACATCGACTCCGGCTTTCAGGCTCATCCTTGCGGGCGGCTCGTCTTGCACTCCCCAGGAAGCCAGGTCCACCAGGCAGCCGCTGCCCAGATCTTCCATGAGCAGCACGCGGTGCTTCCGGGCCAACTCCACGAGCTCATCCAAGCTGGGCCGTTC
>PMYF01000390.1 GCA_003171295.1 Acidobacteriota bacterium
GTGGGCCAAGAAGGGACACCCCGCGCCGCTGTTCTTCACCCTCAACGAGCTGCACCATTCCGCCGATGTTTTCGCAATCGAACTGTTGGACATTAAAGCGGCTCACCGAGTTCTGCACGGCGAAGATGTATTTGCCTCGCTCCACGTTCCGATGGATTTTCACCGCCTGCACGTGGAAAGGGAATTGCGGAACAACTTATTGCGCTTGCGGCAGCACTACATGATGCATCCCGTTGACTCCCGNNTCCATTTCAACGTTTGCCGCGCTATTCCGGCATGCCCTGATTGCTCTGGGGGAGGATCCGCCGCCAAGCAAGAGGAGTACGATGGACCGCCTGGGGTCCGTGCTGGGATTTGATCCCTCTCCCTTTCACACGATCTTCGAGATTCGTGAAGGGCACAAGCGTGAACATGACGTGGATGTCCAAGCAACATTCGACGCATACCTGGACAGGGTCGTCAAGGTCACGGAAGAGATTGACCGCCGGCTGGCANNAATATAGAGGAGGAAGGTCATGAAGATACTGCTGGCTGTGGTGGGAGTAGTGGTGGGATTACTGGTGCTGTTTGCCCTCATCGTTGGAGGATCTTACGTCAGCAGCAAAAACGAAATGGTCCGCAAAAATGAATCCATCAAACAAACATGGTCGCAAGTAGATGTGGTGCTCGAACGGCGCGCCGACCTGATTCCGAACCTCGTGGCAACCGTGAAAGGTTATGCGCAGCAGGAACAGAAAGTGTTCGGAGACATTGCCAATGCCCGCGCCGGCTTGCTGAATGCCCGGACACCAGCCGACAAGATCGCCGCGAATGGCCAATTAGATGGCGCCCTGGGCAGGCTGCTGTTAATCGTCGAGAACTATCCCGATCTCAAATCCAATCAGAACTTCATGGCCCTGCAGGACGAGCTGGCCGGAAGCGAAAATCGCATCGCCGTCGAACGCCGCCGGTATAACGAGGCCATCCAGGATTACAACACGTTCATCGGCCTTTTCCCCAATAGCATCTTTGCCGGCTGGGCTGGATTCCAACGAAATAATGATTACTTCGCTGCTGCAGAGGCTGCGCGCCAGGCTCCCAAGGTGGATTTCAGCACGCCCAAGCAGTGATCCGCGGCGGCACCTGAGAGCAAGCGTAGCGGAGACCTCCGGGGTTGAGGTCTGCGGTTTTTCCTAAAGAAGAGCCGCGGACCCTGGAAACGGGGGTCCGCGCTGCCCGGTGTGTCTTATATGTATGCGCTCCACGAGCCCGCGCAACATCTCTGTCACCGTATCCTACCCCTGGCCTGCCCTGGCTTCTTAACAGTCGCGACATAAAATGCGATGTCGGCGCCACCCGCGAACATACAGGATTTTTGCGGACCGTAGGGGTAAAGCTGACCAGTTCCTTGGTCCGTGGAAACAATCAGCACTGAAAAGACGACTGGACCTTGCGTTCAGAAGCGGTAGGGTATACGTTACCGGCCAGTTGGAAAATGAAAACGGAAATCCGTGGCAAATCCCGGATTATTCAGGTCAAGGGGAAACGGGAATGAATCAGGGTCAGGCACGCCGTACCGTCTTAAACCTAATCGTGAAGGTTGGGATTACGGTCATTTTACTCACGAGTACGCTCTCGGCTGTCTCTGGACAAAATCCGAATCAGGCGAGGAAGCCAGCGCCGAAAGGCCCGTGGCTGGACAAGAGTTTGTCACCCGATAAGCGGGCCGATCTGCTCATAGAACAGATGACGCTCGATGAGAAGCTCGTTCTCGTACATGGAGACGCGGGATCTCTGGCGCAGCAGCATTCGCTTGGCGGCGCCGGGTTTGTCCCCGGAATCCCCCGACTCGGAATCCCCGATATGCAGATGACCGATGGGAGGTCCGGCGTCGCCAACACAGGACCGCGCGGTCGTTACGCGACTGCGTTGCCTTCCCCGCTCGCTGACGCAGCGAGTTGGAACCCGAAGGTGGCGTATGAGTTCGGAGCGCTGATCGGCAAGGAATCGCGCGACCTCGGCTTCCATGTGTCGCTGGGCGGGACCTCCAACATCATACGAGAGCCGCGCAACGGACGGAACTTCGAGTGCCTCGGCGAAGACCCGATCCTGGTGGGAAAAATGCTTGGTGCGGAGCTCAAGGGTACCCAGGACCAACAGGTCATCGGCGACATCAACCGCTACGCGGTCAACGACCAGGAAACAGGTCGCATGATCGGCAGTGCGGTCATCGATAGGCGCGCCATGCAGGAAACTGACCTATTGGCCTTCGAGATTGCCATCCAGGAATCGGATGTTGGAACCGTGATGTGCGCGTATAACCGGGTCAACACTGTTTACGCCTGTGAGAACAGTTACCTGCTAACTGACGTCCTGAAGAAGGCTTGGGACTTCAAAGGCTGGGTCATGACGGACTGGGGCGCCGCGCACAGCACCGTCAACTCTGCCCTCGCCGGCCTCGATCAGGAGATGGGCCAAGCCAAGTACTTCGGAGGTGCGCTCAAGGAGGCAGTGGAGAAAGGAGCGGTGCCAGTGGCGCGCCTCAATGACATGGTCCACCGTATTCTCCGGACGGAATTTGCCCTCGGGGTATTCGACAACCCACCCATTCCCAGGCCGGTCAACCCCTTTACCGGCGCCGAGGTGGCGCAGCGCGTGGCGGAGCAAGGCATCGTGCTACTGAAGAACGTCAACGACCAGTTGCCGCTGGAGGCGTCGAACATCAAATCGATTGCAATCATCGGCTCGCACGCGGATGTAGGTGTGCCCTCCGGAGGAGGCTCCGACCAAGTCGATGCGGCCGGCGGAAACGCGGTTCCTGGAAATCGCGATGGTGTGTGGCACCCTTCTTCGCCGCTGAAGGCAATCCGCGCCAAAGCGCCAAACGCCCAGGTGGCGTACGACCCTGGGAGCGACGCAGCAGCAGCGGCGAAGCTGTCCGCGGCATCCGAGGTCGCGATCGTGTTCGTTCATCAACACACGAGTGAAGGTAGCGACGTGGAGAATCTCTCCCTGCCTGACAACCAGGACCAGTTGGTCAGCCAGGTAGCCGCTGCCAATCCGCACTGCATTGTAGTGCTGGAAACCGGCGGGCCTGTGACCATGCCGTGGGTCGACAACGTGAGCGCGATCCTGGAGGCCTGGTACCCTGGAATTCGCGGTGGCGAGGCCATCGCCAGCATTCTCTTCGGTGACGTGAACCCGTCGGGCAAGCTGCCGGTGACGTACCCGAAGAACGAGGCTGACCTGCCCCACCTGACGATCCCTGGATTGCCCCCCGGCTCCGCCCGTGTGGGCGGAGAAATACCTGAGAGGATGCAGCCCAGGACTCCCTTCGACATCAATTACACTGAGGGGATGAAGGTCGGCTACAAGTGGTTCGAGGCGGAGGGCAAAGAACCGCTTTTCCCATTCGGCTTCGGCCTTTCCTACACCNNTTCAGCGTCACGAACACCGGTACGCGTACCGGCGCGGAGGTTGCGCAGGTCTACGTGTCGCTACCGCCGAGCGCGGGTGAACCGTTCAAGCGGCTGGTAGCTTGGGAGAAAATTCATCTGGCTCCCGGTGAGACCAAGGGCGTCACCTTAACACTCAATCCCCAATACTTGTCCGTCTTTAATGTCAACAAGGGCGGCTGGGAGCTCGTACCTGGCGAATACAAAGTGTATGTGGGTGGGTCTTCGCGGAGCACGCCTCTCACCGAGACAGTGCCTATCGCCAGCGTTCGCTAGGAAATAACATTTGCGTGAGTTCGGGGCGCGTGGATCGGTGGTGGAGCAAGCGTAGCGCAGACCTCCGTCTTTGAGGTCTGCGGTTTTTCCCAAAGAAGAAGCGTGGACCCTGAAAACAGGGGTCCGCGCTACCCGGTCCAAGCAACTTGCTTGCCTCGGGCCATGACACCCTGCGAAGCCTTGATCAGGATCGTGGCATGGGGGGGGGCGCCGACCCACCGTGCAATCGCCTGGACGGATGCAACCCGCCGGTACTCTGATCACTCGCCCGGTTGGTCTTGCTCTTCGCGCAGTTGCTGAACGTCCTTGCGCTCAATGCGCTGCATCATCTCGTTGCGGTTGGCGAAGTAGGACCGCAAAACGCCACCCAGCCTGCCGGGAACAACCCTAACCTGGTTGTAGACCATCTGCTTCCAGGAGATGGGGCCCCGGTGAGGAACGAGGCCGGTCCCCCACTGGAAAATAAAAGCCAGGTTCCAGAGAATCAATCCGCCGATCGCGAGCGAGTTGGCGAAGTATGCCGTGCGCCCGCGCTTGAACCAGCGTGCGGTTTCCTGGAGGGTAACGGCGAGTCCAAGGACAAAAAAGGGGACCAGCGAAAGGAAGAAGCGGTTTCCAAACGACGAGAGGCCATGCCAATCCGGATGACACGCCACGAGGTAGTAAAACGCCGCAACTGCGGCGAGCGCATAGACGGCCAGCTCACGGTCGTATCTGCGAAGCAGCACCAGGCCTAGCATCGCCGGAATGATGATGGGCGTCCAGGTGAGCAGTCCGTGATTGGAAGAAAGCAGTGGCTGCCATAGCGCCGGGTGGCTCCACTGCGGCTGCCCGAATTCCGCGTATCCAAATTCCAGGAAATGTCCGTAGATGATCCGTCGCGTGATCAGAGTCGGCAGGAACGCGACCAGCGTCGCCACGGAGTACACGACGTTGGACAGGAGAAGCCCACGCAAGGCTTTCCAATCATGCCGAGGGATTCGCCACGCCTGCCCGTAACCTCGCAGCGATTCGAGGAGCGGAATCACCAGCACGGCGATGTTCAGGTAGTAGATGTCCAGCATGAGCCCCGAGAGCAGCCCGAGAACCGCCCACTGTGCCACAAAGCGCTGCGCACGGGTCCGGTGCCAATAGTAAAGGAAAAGCGCCACCGCGAATGCCGAATGCGCATGCGAGTAGGCAGGATCGAAGTACATGTAGACAGGAAGCGAAGTGGCAAACCAGATGCCCAGCGTGGCGAGGAAAGCCCACCGTTTCGCGATATGGCGGCTGGCCAAGCAGAAAGAAATTCCCAGCCCCAGGAAGCCGCTCAGTGCCGTCACGAGCGCCATCGTCACGACATAGGGCTTGGAGAAGCCGTCCGCCCTGACACTCAAACCGAGTCGCTCGAGCCCCCGCATCACCCCATGGACGGGAATCAGGAAGGGTGCCCAGATTACGGACGCCCCCACCGCGTAGCGATTCTTCAGGTGCCCCGTGCTGGTGTACCACAGGGGGTCGACGTGACCTTGCGCATCGACGCTGTACATGCGAAAACTGAGGTTGGCACGGCGCCAATCGTTCTCAAAGTTCAAATGGTGCTCGACTAGGAGCGATCTGACATAGGCGTAGTAACCCACGCCGTCGCCGCGCACCCAAGGGTTGACGAAGGGCAAAGTCACCATAAAGATAATCAGCAGAATCTTCGCGTAGCTGAACTGCTTCATGGGAATGAGCGTTGGCGCGGTCCACGGGAGCCTCGGCAGGCTTCCCCGGATACGCCGGGGCGGCAGTGCAACACCTTTTTCATGGCGCCGGCTTTCCTCCGTTACCCCGATTCAGGGGCGGAAGACCAAGCTTCGCCGGGGGTACTTTCCCGGGAGCCCCCAAGAGGCTGTAGCGTAGGATACACCAGAGGGCTCGGACTCCATCCTTCCAGGTGATCTTCTTCCCCTCAGCATAGGTTCGCCCGTAATACGAAATGGGTGTCTCATAGATGCGCCAACCCGCTTGCGCAATCTTAATGGTAATCTCCTGCTCAAACCCAAAGCGATCCTCCCGCAGGTCAAGCGCCGGCAGGACCTCCCGCTTGAAGGCTTTGTAACACGTCCACACATCGGACAGATTCAAGTTCGTTACCATATCCGAGAGGGAGGTCAGAACCCGGTTGCCCACATAGTGCCAGTAAAACATGACGCGGTGAGGACCGCCGAGAAAACGCGAACCATAGACTACGTCGGCCCTTCCAGCCTCAATGGGCGCAATAAGTCTGTGGTAATCAGCCGGGTCGTATTCCAAGTCGGCATCCTGGATAATCACGATTTCGCCCTGGGCCTCCTGGAAACTGCGCCGCAGCGCCGCACCCTTTCCGCGGTTTCGATCCTGGAAGAACACGCGAAGATTGTCTGCCCGCAGGGGAGCCTCGCCTTTGGGGAGGGTCATATGGGGTGAGGCCGCCCCGGCGCACCCGGCAAGCTCAGTCAGGAATTCACGAGTCCCATCAGTCGAACCGTCGTCGATGACGACAATTTCCTTATCGAGATCGACAGCCTGTACCCGGAGAAGGATCTCGGCTATGGTCGCCCGCTCGTTATAAACGGGTATCACGACGGAGATTCGCTTTCTGGTCAGCACGGTGCTTGCTCCTTTGATGCCCCCATCCATCCTCCTCCTATACTCCCCCGCGCCCCCGTTCGCCGATGCAATTCGGCGCGCTCAGGATGACGATTTTGGAGCGTTGTTCACAAACGGCCAGGCCAGACTTCCATTTCAGCACCTGGGCCGCGCCCCAGTATACACCCAGCATTACCGTGGCCCCGCTCTGTTCGCCTTTCACCGAGCCCAGCGCTTCCTCGGTTGACGCGCGAAGCAACGTTCGGCACAATGGGCCCTGAGCCCAGAGCCCCGGTGAAACGCGAGCCAGCGTCGGACGCTTTCCCAGGGGGCGGGCTTCGACCCCGTGCCACAAATTCGCCGGGGTTGACCATCTTGACCGGGCCCGGGTTGGAAGCCCCTGCTACCATCTCGCCCCTCGCGCTGCACAAGCGCTTTGGTTGCTCATGACAGCTAAGGACCTCGTGAAAGCGATTCTCCCTCCTTCCGTCCGCGGCTGGTTAAAGGCCCAGCCACTGCGCGGACAGCGCTTCCTGCGCCGATTTCGGAGCGAGGCAAACCTGGGCAGCTTGCGACGGACGACTCCGGCCTGCGCCGATTGGGGAGGAAGCAGAGGACAGATTATTGATCGTTACTACATTGAGAAATTCCTGGCTGAGCACCGGGGCGACGTGCGGGGCCATATCCTGGATTTCTGTGACGATTCCTACGCGCGCCGATTCGATGGCGCCAAGACAACCAAGGTGGATGTCCTCCACCTTACTGAAGGCAATCCGCAGGCGACCATCGTGGCGGACTTGGCCCGCGGCGAAGCAATTCCCTCCGACACGTTTGATTGCATTCTTTGCACGCAAGTTCTCCAGTACGTTTACGACCTCGACGCCGCCGTGCGGACCCTGCACCGCATCCTGAAACCCGGCGGTGTGGTGTTGGTCACCGCGCCCGGCATCCAGAAGATCGACCATGCGGGCACGGAGGCGGATTTCTGGCGCTTCACATCGCCCGGCCTGCGCCGGCTGTTCGAGGAGTTCTTTCCCAAGGACCGCTTGGATGTCCAAGCCTACGGGAATGTCCTGACGGCAATCGCGTATCTGCATGGGTTTGCCGTGGAAGACCTGCGCCGCGAGGATATGGAATATTGCGACCCGGACTACCAGGTTCTGATAGCCCTCCGCGCCGTCAAACGCTAGGGGGTTGCGAGGAATCCGGGTTAGACTTGTCCTTCGCCGTCCCGCGTCTCTAGTCATAGTATCAGCGCCCCCGGCTGCAAGGTCCGAGAGAGTGCACAGCAGCGAACCAGCCATTCGAACTGGGGGTAGTGACTCATTTTGAAGCGGACAGGCATCACCCAGGCGAGCGGAAGAAGAACCGAATGAATGAGCAGCAAGAGGGCTTCAGGGGCAGACGGCAGGAACCGCCCAGTCCGGACGCGCCGGCGCTGGGCCGTGTGGAGAGGCTGGAATCCCTCCCCCCTAGCCCTGCGGATGAGGCGCTCGCAGTTGACGAACGCGTCCGCTTGATGCGCGATGGCGTGTTCAACAACGCCAGCGTCATCGTTGCAGGGGTGATCGGCATCATTCTCGTTCCGATCATGCTCCGCGGCTTGGGGACCGAGTCCTATGGCGTCTGGATTGCCGCGCTCTCTGTGGTGGGAGTCGTCGGGCTGTTCGATTTTGGTCTGGGTTTGAGCGTGACGCGCGAAGTCGCCGCCTCNNTCGCAGGCGCTATCCTCATCGCCGTCCTCGGTCTTCCCCTGCAAGGCGGTTTGCACCTCTCCCCCCCGAATCAGAAAATCGCCCCCATGGTGTTTGTGTTGGCCGGAGTTGCCTTCCTGGCCGACCGCCTCCTCACCTTCACCATGGCCGTCTTGCGCGGGCTGCGGCGCTTCGATACGAGCAATGGCCTTGCCATCATCTGGGCGCTCTGGCGCGCCTTCGGATTCATTGCATTGATGAAGTTGGGAACAGGGTTACTAGCGGTAATGGTGTGGCAAGCCGTGGCCACGTGGGCAGCCGCGTGGGCAGGGCAGACCGTAGTCAGCAAACTGCAAGCGGAATTCCGTTTCGGCTTGGGCCGATTCGACTGGAATCTGGTGCGCACCCACCTTCCCTTTGGCATAGCGAGCCAGCTCACGACCATTGCCGAAGTCATGATCTGGCAAATGGTACCAGTCGTCGTCGGGTTGGTGCTGGGCNNCCGCCATCGCACCGGAACTATTGCAGGCCTGGGTGGGTGAAGCCCGCCCCGCGAGCGTCCTGGTATTGCGCCTGATTACTGCGGCCGTGTTCATGGAGGGAGTTGCGGCGCCTTCCTTCCAAATGCTCTGGGGACGGGGAGAAGTGCGAACCCTGCTTATCGTTTCGAGCAGCCTGGCGGGGGCAAGTCTGGTGCTGAGCCTGGCGCTTCTGCCGCGACTGGGAATGGCGGGGGCCGCTTGGGGATTGCTCCTGCCCATGCTGCTTGCGGCGGTGGCGTACCTTTGCGTAGCCTCCCAGGTTTGCCAAACCCGGTTGCGCGATCTGCTGCCCAGGGCCATGGACGGATTGCTCCTCCCATTTCTCGCCTGCCTGGTGACCACCATCGCGATCCAGCGCCTGTCCCGCCCGGGATGGACGGGTGTTATCACTACCTCGCTAGGGAGCGGGCTCGTCTACCTGGGGGCCTTCTACTACTCCGGGGCTCGAAAGGAAGAACTCGTGCTGGCGCGCAGGGTGCTGGCCGCGCCCCTGACCCTAGGGTACCCCGCTTATAAGCGCCTGCGCCATTCCCTGGCTCGTGTTGGGTTTCTGCATAGCGGATACCTGCTTCTGCTCGCCATCCGGGAAGCGTTGTCGGATAGCCCCGCGCGCAGCCGGGCGGAGTTGAACCATGAGTTCGAGCGCCGCGATGATCCCTGGGACTACGCCACAGTCCGCTACCAGCAGGATCGCATCCGCGCCGAACTGGAGATGCTCGATGCCGTCGGCGGCAGGGCCCGCTTCGGGAAAGCGCTGGAAGTGGGTTGCGCGGAGGGAAGGTTCACGGAAATGCTGGCGGACCGCTGCGACTCTTTGCTCGCCGTGGATATTTCCGCCGTCGCCCTGGCCCGAGCTCGCGAGCGCCGCGCCTGGGATACGCGTGTGCGCTTTGCGGAGTGGGATCTTCGCGTCGACCCCATGCGGGATATCTACGACCTTATCGTCATCGTGCATGCCCTGGAGTACATCCGGAATCCCCTGCTGATTCGCCGGGCCCGAGCTAAGCTGGTGGATGGTCTCCGCCCGGGCGGCTATCTTTTGGTGGGCACCATGAAGGTTTCGGAAGTACTTGAGAACGCCTGGTGGAGCCGTTTCCTCCTGCGCAGTGGGAAAAGGATCAATGCTTTCCTGGCACGACACCCGGCGCTCGAGGTGGTCGAAACGGCCGAATTCTTCCTGGGGAAGGACTACGTTTCCTATGACGTGCTTTTCCGGAAAAAGCTCTGACTTGCTGCGCCCAGACGGGGGTGGAGCTTGCCCCGCCCGCAGCGGTGGCGCGGCTTGCCGTGCCCGATCACGAAACCCCTGCCTGCATTTTGCGGAGCCCGCATGACGGCCTCTTTGAAGCTCTCGGTGGTGATACCCACGCACAACCGCCGCGACGTTTTGCTCGGGCAGGCTTTGCCGGCAATTTTCAACCAGGACTTTCCAGCAGAGGAATACGAAGTAATCGTGGTCGTGGACGGATCGACTGACGGCACGGCCGAGAGCCTGCGAAGCCTGAAGGCCAACTGTGGGTGGCGGGTCATCGAGCAGCCGAATCGTGGCCCCAGCGCGGCCCGCAACAACGCCATCGACGCGGCGCGGGGCGATCTGGTTCTCTTTGTGGATGACGACATCATCTGCACGCCTGACCTCATCCGGCGGCACGTGGCAGGCCACACGGGCCCGGAGCCTCTGGTGGTGCACGGGTCGATTTCGATCGCGCCGGGAACTCCTGCCTCGGTCCTGATGTATGCCAACGCCGCGTGGTACAAGACGTACTACGATCGTCTCGATGCGCAGGCCAGCCTCCACTGGCCCCAAGACGACTTTTTGATCAGCAACAGCTCCGTGCCTCGCGCTGCGCTCCTCGCTTGTGGTGGGTTCGACGAGCACTTTCCAGCGAAAGAAGACTACGAACTGGGCCTGCGCCTGTGGAAGATGGGCCTGCGGTTTAAGTACCTGCGCGACGCCGTGGCCTATGAGTACTTTGTGAAAGAATCTCAGTACGCCTTGCGTAACGACGGGAAAAGCTTCGGGAAGACCGAGGTGCTGCTTTCTCGAAAGCATCCGGTCTACCGCCCGTATTCGGGGTTCGCGGGCTTAGGGAAACTGGGGTGGTGGAAACGGTTGCGGCAGCAGATTTATGTGCGGCTTCCGCTGTCCCCGGTGGGACTGCTTACGGCGCCGCTCTGGGTGTGCGAAAAGCTGTGTCGGTTCCCTGCCCTGCAAAGGGCCGGCCATCGTTTGTTGGGTGCGGGGCGTAGCATGGTGGAATTTCGCAGCGCGGCGAAGGAAGTCGGCTCCTGGAAGGCCCTGGTCAGTGAATTCGGCAGGCGGCTGCCGGTGCTGCTTTACCACCATGTTGGCCCTCTGCGCCCGGGCACCCCTCCCGGGTTGACGGTTTCTCCCAAACAGTTCGAGCGCCAGGTGCGCTGGCTCGCTCGTCGGGGCTATGCGGGCATCCGGCCTGCAGATTGGGCTGCCTGGCGCACCGACGGCAAACCGCTTCCCGCGAAGCCCGTGCTGCTCACCTTCGACGATGCTTACGCGGATTTGGTCGAACATGCCTTACCCGTTCTCCGCCGCTACGGTTTCGGCGCTGTGGTTTACGTCGTTACCGGACAGTTGGGGGGAACAAACGCCTGGGACGAGGCGCGTGGGTCCACCACCCTGCGGCTGATGACCGCCGAGCAGATTCGCTACTGGGCTACCCAGGGAATCGAGTTTGGGGCCCATAGCAGAACGCATGCGGATTTGACGACGCTGGCCATAGAAGAACTGGCCGGCGAAGTCGTGGGCAGCAGGAATGATCTGGCGGAGCTATTGGGTTCGCGGGTGGTTTCGTTCGCGTACCCGTACGGGTTCTATAACCAGGCTGTGCACGACTGTGTGCGCGGAGCCTTCGACTTGGCCTTCCTCGCCGGCGAGACCATGAACGGCATGAATTACTTCGAGACGGCTCCCCACCTCCTGCAGCGGACGCTTGTCCTTCCCGCCGACTCCTGGCTGGATGTGGCGTGCCGCGCGCGCTGGGGCCGGAGCCCTCTCATGGACCTGCGCGCCCGGCTGCTCCTGCGTACACGCCTTAAACGCGCGGCGCGTTTCCTGCTGGGCCGGAGTTAGCCGCAGGGGCCAGAGCCTCGCCATCAGATTTCCGCGCTCCGGCCCAAGAGGCTAAGGACTTTCCAAAACCAACCGCGCGAGCGCGTCCACAAGCCTGTTGGCCGCAGCGTCCTCGATGGTGTCCATCTTCTCCGCAGGACTTCCCAACGACTTGGTCACACACGCTCGCAGGAGCTCCTTGGGCAGGGCGCGGTGCCGACGCAGGAAGGACGTACTTCGTTCGTCCCAGGCGAATAGCTCAACCTCGACTGGTTCTTCCGGCGGCCCTGCCAATTCGGCGGCCAGCACCCCCCGAGTTTTCCCCCACCATTGCGGCACAGGACAACAAAACGTTCCGGGAGGTTCAATGAGCCGGGCCTGGGAATAAAGATCCGTGGGGCGGAATGGCTCCTGCAACGCATAAGGCAGATTCTCATCCCACATTGACATGAAGGGAGTGTCCGGCGGAAACCAGACGATGACCAGAGTCTGCCTCGGCATGTTCACCAAGGCTCGGGCCAATTGCGCTGTCCCGCGCTCAGTCACTTCCGCCTTGCGCGCCCACTGCGCGTTGTCACTCCAAAGTTGGCAGGCGCAAATGAGCACGACAACTGCCGCGCCCAACCATCGAATAAATCCAGCGCGCACGCAGATTTCTGTGCCGGGTGGCATGGCCAGAAAAGCGGCGGCCACTGAGAGCCCGGCGGACGGGATATAGAGGTGATGGGCGTCCAGATAGCTCATCATCAAAGGCGCATTGGAAATCAGATACCATAGCAGCCCAAAGTAGACTATGGCCCCCACGGACCTGCGACACTCAGCGCGGCGCCGTAGTAACGAAACCACCCAAACCCCGATCACCCCCAGCAGCAGCCCCAGCGTGGGGGCGGGATAAGGGAGCAGTAAGTGCTGGAGGTTGAACGTCTGGAGGCCCCAAAAGCGGGCCGCCACATGCGTCGAATGGAGCCAGAATCCCGCAGGGCTGGCCACCACCTCATGCAGGTGGCTTCCCCAGCTATCCTCTCGGAGGAAACTCGGGAGTGCTAACCGGCGTAACTCCAAATAGCCTAGGAGCAGCAAGCCAAAGGGTACATAAGTCACCAGGAGGCCCAGCCATGGCCTGCTCCCCGATGGCTCCTCACGCCCCGTAGCTCGGTGCTCTCCCACCCGCCATCGGAAAAGATCATAGGAGACCAACATGACCGGCAGAGTGACGGCGGTCTCCTTGCTGAGCAAACCTGCCGCGAACGCCAGGACGGACATCACCAGATATCGGCTCAAACCGGTACTGCGATAGCTGATGAAACAGAGAAAAGCAAAGAGATAGAAGAGCGTGGGAATCCCCTCCGTTAAGTAACCGTTGGCCCACGCAACGTTCCAGGAATTGACCGGCAGCATCGCAAAGAGCAGCGCCGCCAAACCCGCTCTCCCGGATTGGCCGGGAGCCACGCGCTTCGCAATCAGGAAGACCATCAATGAGTTCAGGACGTGCACCAGAATGGCGCTCAGGTGGTAGCCCAGGGGGTGGAGACCCCAAAGGGAATAGCTCAGCATATAAAAGAGGCCGTAGAAGGGGCGCAACTCCTGCGCATTCCATCCCCAGACACCCTGCGATAGGTCGGCATGGAACAGTCGCAGAAACTGACTCAGCGAAGGATTATGAAACAAGTGGATGTAGGCGAACTCGTCCCCGCTAAAATAGCTGTTCAGGGTGGGAAGACAAACTGCACAGGTGGCCAGGCAGACGATAGCAAGCGGTGCAAGGAAGCCCGGCAAAGGGTTCCACCCTGGCGCGGAACTGCCGAAGTATTTGACTTCCAGACGTTCCAAGGCCCACAACAAGGCGCCTGCAAACAAGGCGATGAGGAGAACCCACCCCTTGCCGTCCCTGAACAGGAGGAAGGAAACCACTCCACTTACGCTGCCCAGAAGCAGCAGGAAGGCTGCCGTGACCAAGCGGCCGTACCATCTCCGGCCGCCGACGGGAGGGGTCAAGTCGCGCTCATTCCCTTCATTTCCACATGCCAATCGCCGCTCGCCCCCAGGTCTCAACACGCTGCGCCATTTTCTTCGCGTCACGGTGGATTTCATCCCCAACTGTCACTACATTCCGCGACCCCCACTCAACGCTTTTCCCTGCTTTGAAACCATATCTTGAACAGGGCCGCGAGGTGGTGATAAGCAATTGAGGGCAGCCGGCCGAGCCGATAGACTTGCGTCCTCCCTGCCGAGCGGCTGCGATGGTGCACGGGAATTTCCCGAACCGAAAATCCGTGCCGGTGGACCCGCGCCACGAATTCCCACCAGAAGCCCTGCTGCATCTCGCCCATGTCGCATACGACACTTTCAATAACCCGCTTATGCGCAAGAACAAAGGGACAACTGGGATCGTGGACGGGCACGTGAAAGAAGAGTTGATAGAGGCGGAAAAAACCGCCCGATAAAACCCTGCGCAGCAGGCTGTCGGCACGCTCGACGCGCCAACCGATTGCCACGTCCTGCTGGTCACGGGTATCCCAGAACTTCCCGAAGTCCTGCGGGTCACATTGGCCGTCGGAGTCCAGACACAACAGGTAGTC
>PMYF01000858.1:0-737 GCA_003171295.1 Acidobacteriota bacterium
GGCGCGCCTGCGCCAGGTGGCGCAACTGCGCGACCGCTTCTTCGAGTTTTCGGAATTCCTGGTCAACGTTTTGAAGGTTGAAGACGTCGGCGCGAGTTTTGCACACCGCGTGACGTATCATGATTCCTGCCACTTGCTGCGCGAATTGGGCGTGGGGGAGGCCCCTCGCAAGCTGCTGCGCAAGGTGCGCGGCATCGATCTTATCGAATTAGGCGACAACCAGCTCTGCTGCGGCTTCGGCGGCACGTTCTCCGTGAAATTTCCGGAAGTCTCCGTGCCCATGGGGCAGGACAAAGTTCGCGCTGCGTCCCAGACCGGCGCGGAATATCTCGTGGCGGCCGATGGCGGCTGTCTGATGCATCTTTCCGGGCTCATTCACCGGGAGGGATTGCCGCTCAAGACCCTGCATTTGGCGGAGGTCCTGGCGCAGCAGGAAAAATTGTAGCGGTCTTTGGCCGCCGGGTGGGGCGGGGCTGGACAGCCCGCATAAGTATGGACAATACAGGCGTGCACAGTAACGATATTCACTGGGGTGCGAGCCAGACGCTCGGCGATGCGCGTCTGATGGAAGCCTACCGCGCCTCGACAACGCGTTTGTTAGCACACCGGGCGCAAGCCATCGGCGAGGTTCCCGGCTTCGAGCGCTTGCGTGACCGGGCGCGCGAGGTAAAGCGCGAAACCATCGAGCACCTCGACTACTACCTCGCTCAGTTCGCCGACAACGTGGCACGCCACGG
>PMYF01000858.1:765-10894 GCA_003171295.1 Acidobacteriota bacterium
TGAACCAGGCGCTGGAGGGTGCGGGGATTCGCCCTGTCGAAACCGATCTGGGGGAATTCATCATCCAACTGGCGGGCGATCGGCCTGCCCACATCGTGGCGCCGGCCATCCACAAGACCCGCCAGGATGTTTCCGAACTGTTCGTGGCTCACCTGCGGGCCGAGCGCACCGTGGTGCCCGAGGAACTGACCGCCATCGCGCGCCGGGCGCTACGCGAGAATTTTCAAAAAGCCGGCATGGGAGTGAGTGGCGCGAACTTCGCCGTGGCAGAAACCGGGACCCTGGTCCTGGTGGAGAACGAAGGCAACATCCGCATGTGCACCACGGTTCCGCGCCTGCACGTGGCCCTGGTGGGAATTGAGAAGCTGGTCCCGCGGTTGGCTGACCTGGGCGTCTTCCTGCGGCTGCTCGGGCGCTCCGGGACGGGCCAGAAGCTGACCACTTACACTTCCTTCCTGACCGGGCCGCGCCGCTCCGGCGAAGACGGTCCGGAAGAGCTGCACGTGGTGATGGTGGACAATGGCCGGACGGCGGCGCTTGCCGACGCCAAAATGCGCGAGATGCTTTATTGCATCCGCTGTGGGGCATGCCTGAACACTTGCCCCGTTTATCGCAAAATCGGCGGGCACGCTTACGGATGGGTTTACAGCGGCCCCATTGGCGCGCTGGTCACGCCGACACTGGTGGGCATCCGGCAGGCTCGGGAATTACCTTTCGCCTCGTCGCTTTGCGGAGCGTGCCGCGACGTTTGCCCGGTTCGGATCAACATTCCCGATCTGCTTCTGCATCTGCGCGGCCAGGCCCAGACCCAGGCCCCGCTGCGGGCGGCGTCGCTGCTGTCCGAGCGGCACATGTTCCGTCTCTGGGCATGGGCCATGCGCCACCCACGCTTGTATACGCTGGGAACGCGGCTGGCTCGATGGGGGCAGTTCCTGCTGGCGCGCCGGGGTTGGATTCGGAAAATCCCCGTATACCCGGCTTCGCAGTGGACGCTGGGCCGCGATTTCCCAGCGCTCGCGCCCCAAGCTTTTCGCGACCGCTGGAAACAGCTTCGCCGCGAGTAAGAGAGAAACCGGGGCTGCGCCCCGGCCCGCCTCTTCCCTCGCCCACACGCGTACCACTCTAGCGAGGTGCCTCATGTGCCGCCCTGACTCAATTCGAAAGACTTTTCTGGTCGTAATTTTCCTGGCTTTACCTGCCCTCTATATTCTCCCCTCCGCGCGCGCTGTGGAGGGTCCGCTGCCTCCCGCCAACTTGCGGTGTGAATACCAGAAAAATCCCATGGGGATCGACGTGCGTGAGCCGCGCTTCGCCTGGGTGCTGGCACACACGGAACGTGGGCAAAAGCAGACTGCCTACCAGGTGCTGGTGGCTTCCAGCCTGGAACTGGTCAACCAGGACAAGGGTGACCAATGGGACAGCGGCAAGACTTCGTCGGATGATTCTACCCAGGTGGCCTACAAAGGCAAAACTCTTGCCAGTGGCAAAACCTACTACTGGAAGGTGCGCTACTGGGACTCTGCGGGCAATACCAGTCCTTACAGTGCCAGCGCTGAATTTGGGGTGGGACTCCTTTCCCGCGACGAGTGGAAGGGGCAGTGGGTGGGGGGAGACAATCTGCTCCGCAAGGAAGTGACTCTGAACGGGAAGGTGGTTCGCGCCCGCGCCTACGTTACGGCGCTTGGTTACTACGAACTGAGAATCAATGGCGAGAAGGCGGGATCGAGCGTGCTCGACCCGGCGTGGACCACGTATCCCGCGCGCGTCCTGTATTCCACCTATGACATCACGGCACAACTGCGCGCGGGGAAGAACGCTTTGGGAGCGATGCTCGGTGGGGGGTGGGCGACGCTCGAGGGAGGGGAGTTCGCTGCACCCTACAAGGAACCCGCCTTGCTGCTGCAGGTCAACATCGAACTCGCAGGAGGGAAGACGGTCAGTGTGGCGAGCGACAATTCCTGGAAGATGACCAGGGGGCCCATCGTGAGCGACCACGTTTGGGACGGAGAGGTTTACGACGCGCGGCATGAACTGCCCGGCTGGGACTTGCCGGGTTTTGATGACTCCACCTGGAGCGCGGCGCGGATCCTGGAAGGATCACAGGGAATACTCTCCGCGCAGATGATGCCGCCTATCCGCGTTGTGGACTCGATGGTGCCTGTCGCCCTCGCGAATCCGCGGCCCGGCGTTTTTGTGTATGACCTGGGCCAGAATCTTAGCGGCTGGGCGGAACTGCGCGTCAACGGCCCGCGCGGCGCCGAGGTTCACCTGCGCTTCTCGGAACTGCTCTATGACGACGGCATGATCAATCGCGAAAACATCCGCGACGCCAAGGCGCGCGATCTTTACATCCTGCGCGGCGAAGGCGAAGAGGTTTACCAGCCGCGCTTTACTTATCACGGCTTCCGCTACGTAGAAGTGACGGGCTATCCCGGCACCCCCAGTCTTGATTCCCTGCGCGGACGCGTGGTGCACACCGCCGTCGAACCCACGGGCAGCTTCACGGCCTCGAAACCTCTGGTGAATCAGATTCACAAGATCATCCGCTGGTCGGACTTGACGAACCTCCACAGTGTCCCCACCGACTGCGACCAGCGCAACGAACGCATGGGCTGGATGGGCGACGCCCAGACCAGCGCCGAAGGCATGATGCTGAATTTCGACATGGCAGCCTTCTACACCAACTTCCTGCGCGACATGCGCGACGTCCAGGCCCCCGACGGCACCCTCACCGACACCGTTCCCCTCCGCTACGGCAGGCGGCCCGCCGATCCCGCCTGGGGCACCGCCTTCCCCCTGATTTGCTGGTATATGTATGAGCAGTACGGCGACCGGCGCATTCTGGAAGAGAACTACGAGGGGCTGAAGAAATACGTGGAGTCCCTGCGCAGCCGCGCGCCTGACCACGTTCTGCGCTACAGCTATTACGGCGACTGGGTAGCCGTGGCCAAGACTCCGGGCGCCCTCGTTTCCGACTTTTACTATTATTACGACGCCCTTCTCCTTTCCAAGATGGCAGCCGTGCTGGGCAATTCCCCCGATGCCACGAGTTACGCCCAACTGGCCGCGCAAGTCAAAGACGCTTTCAATCAGGAGTTCTACGATGCCAAGACGGGCAACTACGCGAACGGAACCCAAACGGCCAACGCCTTGCCGCTGTTTCTGGACATTCCCCCCAAGGACCGGCGGGGCGGGGTTGCGGGGAACCTTGTCAACGACATCCTTTACGGTCACGACACCCACGTGACGACAGGCTTCATTGGCGTCCGCTACCTGATGCCGTTACTCACGCAGTTGGGCCGTTCGGACCTCGCCTATGATCTCGCCGTGCAGACGTCTTATCCGAGCTGGGGTTACATGGCCGCTCACGGCGCCACGACGCTTTGGGAAATCTGGCAGAACAAGACCGGGCCGGAGATGAACTCCCACAACCATCACATGATGGGCAGTGTCGATATCTGGTTCTTTGAGGCGCTGGCGGGGATCAACGTGGACAATGAAAACGCCGGTTACCGCCACTTCCGCATCGACCCCCAAATGGTGCGCGACCTCACTTGGGCAAGCGCCACGGTCGGCACGGTGCGCGGCAATGTAACGTCTTCGTGGACTCACGCGCCGGGGACGGTAACGCTCGACGTAGATGTGCCCGTCAACAGCTCTGCCAGCGTTTCGATACCCAAGGATTTGGAAATGACGGAGTTGACGGTCCGTGAAGGCGACCGGGTGGTCTGGAAGAAGAGCCGGTACGTAGAGGGAACGCCGGGCATCACCGCTGCGAAGTATGCCGACGGCCGGGTCATTTTCGAGGTGGGCTCCGGCCACTTCGCCTTCCGGATGACAGGCCAATGAAGAGCCTGTTGACCGTCGAAGTAGGGCCCGGGCTTGCCCCCGCCTAGGCCGCCTCAAGGGGCGGCCCTACAAACCAAGGGAACACGTTTCGATTGCAAGAATTTGAGACCGACGTTGAACCTGAAGGGAGCCTGGCAAAATGAAACTGGTGACTTACGAAGTAGCCAGACAATCTCGTGTGGGCGTGGTCGAAGGCGAGGTCGTCGTCGATGTGGCCGGCGCGTATGGCCAGATCCCCAAGGGACGAATCGCCGACGCCAAGGTGGCTGCCGCGGCCAAAGTCCTGCGCAAGCTGGGTAGACCGCCTCAGGACATGCGGGAACTACTGGCAATGGGGGAAAGATATCGCAAGGCGCTGGGGGTTATCACGGCGGGCGCGGCGGCGCGCGGCCAAGGCCCGAAGGGCCTGCTCACGCCGCTGCGCTCGGCCCGGCTGCGTGCCCCCCTGGCCAAGCCTGACAAGATCACCTGCGTCGGCTTGAACTATGCCGACCACGCGCGCGAACAAGGCAGCGAGCCGCCTGCGGCGCCGATTTTCTTCCTGAAATCCCCCAATACCATCTGCGGGCCCGGCGACCCCATCAAGCTGCCGCCCAATTCGACGCAGGTGGATTACGAAGCCGAATTCGCGGTGGTCATCGGCAAGCGCGGGCGCGACATTGCGGAAGGCGAGGCGCACAAGTACATAGCTGGCTATACCATCCTGCACGACGTGAGTGCACGCGATATGCAGTTCGGCGACAAGCAATGGTATCGCGGCAAGAGTTGCGATACTTTCGCGCCCACCGGCCCCTGGATCGTCACGGCGGATGAAATTGCGGATCCCCACAACCTGCGCATTTCGCTCACGCTGAATGGGGAGACTTTGCAGGACTCGAGCACCAGCAACCTGATCTTCCGCGTCCCCTTCCTGATCAGCTATCTCTCCCAGTCCGTCACCTGGGAAGTGGGCGATTTGATCTCCACCGGCACGCCGCCCGGGGTGGGAGTGTTTCGGAAGCCTCCCGTCTTCCTGAAACCCGGGGATACGGTCAGCGTCAGCGTGGAAGGGATCGGGACCCTCACGAACCCGGTCGTGGGACCGTAGTTCGCCCCCCTCTGCCGCCGCGGACGACACGGCCCGCGACAGCCTTTCGCAGGCCTTTCAGCGGGCGCTATAATGGGCGGCGCTGAAGGTTGTCCTGGAGGCTTCTGCGTGCAATTGGCCGAATTCAGGAATGAGCCCTTAAGCGACTTCAAAGGCAATCCGGCGTATCACCGCCGCATGGAATATGCTTTGGACGAAGTCCGCAACGAACTGGGGCGCGAATATTATTTGGTCATCAGCGGTGAGCGCGTCAGCACCGCCGATAAAATC
Organism: Acidobacteriota bacterium; assembly: GCA_003171295.1. Lineage (GTDB taxonomy): Bacteria > Acidobacteriota > Terriglobia > UBA7540 > UBA7540 > Bog-366. The sequence continues at coordinate 5,972 of PMYF01000858.1, forward strand.
CGCTCCTACAATCCCAGCCACCCGGACCAAATCGTCGGCATATTTTCGAAGGCGGACGCCTCCCTGGCGGACCGCGCCGTTCTTGCTGCTGCTGACGCCTTTAAGAGCTGGAGCCGCACGCCGGTGGAGAAGCGGGTCGAGTTGTTGCTCCGTACCGCCACGGTTCTGCGGGAACGCAAGTACGATTTCGAAGCCCGACTCGTATATGAGGTCGGCAAGACCTGGCCTGAGGCGGACGCCGAGGTGGCCGAGGCCATCGACTTCGCCGAGTTCTACGCCCGCGAGATGCTGCGACTGGCCGGCTCGCAACCCCTCCCACCGGTTCCGGGAGAGAAGAACTATCTGTGCTATCTTCCACTCGGTATGGGAATCGTGATTCCTCCCTGGAACTTCCCGCTGGCTATTCTGGCGGGCCTGACGCTGGCGTCGATCGTGACGGGCAACACCGTGGTTTTGAAACCTTCCAGCGATGCGCCCAGCATCGCCTGCAAGTTTTTCGAGGCTATGGAGGAGGTGGGCCTGCCACCCGGCGTGGTGAATTTTCTGGCCTGCCCGGGCAGAACGGTGGGTGATGGTTTGGTGAGTCACCCGGGCACCCGCTTCGTAGCCTTCACGGGGTCCAAGGAAGTCGGACTCCACATCAATAAGCAGGCGGCCCGGACCTCGCCCGGGCAGATCGGAATAAAGCGCGTAATCGCGGAGATGGGCGGCAAGAACGCAATCATTGTGGACAGCGATGCCAACCTCGACGAGGCGGTGGAGGGTGTCATGGCTTCCGCATTCGGCTACCAGGGCCAGAAGTGTTCTGCCTGCTCGCGGGTCATCGTGGCGACCCCGGTCTATGGAATTTTCCTCGAGAAACTCCTGCAACGCCTGGAGCAGATCACGGTGGGTCCGGCAGAGCGCCCGGAGAATTATATGGGCCCGGTGATTAACGCTCAGGCCAAGAAATCAATCCTGGAGTACATCGAGGTCGGGAAAAAGGAGGGCCGTTTGGTCACCGGCGGCGCAGCTCCCGGTGAGGGGTATTTTATTCGGCCTACTGTTATCGTGGATGTTCCCCCTACAGCCCGCATCGCTCAGGAAGAAATCTTCGGCCCGGTGCTGGCAGCGATTGTGGCCGAGAACTACGAGCAGGCCCTGGCCATCGCCAACAACACCGAGTACGGGCTGACGGGCGCCGTGTACACGCGGGACCGGCGTAAGCTGGAAAAAGCCGCGGAAGAATTCTTCGTGGGCAACCTCTACTTCAATCGCAAGTGCACGGGCGCGCTGGTCGGCAGCCATCCGTTCGGGGGATTCAATATGTCAGGAACGGATTCCAAGGCCGGTGGGCACGACTACCTGCTACTCTTCACCCAGGCCAAGGCGGTCTCCGAGAACATCCTTATCTAACCGCCTGCGCCCACTGTATATCCTCTATGTATTGAAGATTGACCACGTATATCTTATACTAATACTCTAGGATTTCTGGCCTCTCTTTGCTTTCAAGCGCCATTTTCGTATAATGCGAACACAGGCAAAGTCGTTCGAGCCCATCGCCGGCTCTGCCCACACCTTGGTGATTTTGAGGCCAGATTATGAGCAACCAGCCTGAGGTTGTCGAGCAAGTCGGCCCGCAAGCGCGCATCCAAGCGGAACTGTTGAAACTCGAATCGCAAAAGCGGGAATTCTGGATTCTCGTGGTCTTTGCCGGGCTTGTCCTTTTGCTGGGTATCTTGTCATTCTTCTTCCCCTCCGCCTTCTGGCGTAGCAACAGTCTGCATATCAGCCTCTCTCCGCAAATCCTTTTCGTACTCATGGTCGCCACGGTACTGATAGCGCTGTTCTATGTCCGGCGGGATTTGGAAATCAAAGGGCTTCGCTTGTCCAACCTGCAGCGGTTGCTCAGTTCCCAGCAGGAGCAAGCTGCGAGTATGATCGACGCCGTGACGAACGTCTTCACCCGGGGTTTCCTGCATGACCTCCTGCAGGGGGAGATCTCTCGTGCCGAACGCACCAACCGGCCGCTGGCGCTCCTGATGTGTGACTTGGACGACTTCAAGCAGGTGAACGATCGTTACGGCCACCTCATGGGCGACTATGTGCTCTCCCAAGTGGCCGCAATCTTGAAGGCCGCCGTGCGGGGCTCTGACTATGTCGTCAGGTACGGTGGCGACGAGTTTCTGGTCGTGCTTCCCGAAACCGATGAACAGGGGGGTGAGACTGTGCGGCAGCGCATCCGCCGCCGGGTCGGCGAGTGGGACCAGAACAACCGCGTGGGCGATCTGCCCCTCACGGTCAGTCTGGGCCTGCATCTCCACCTTACCGGCCAGACTGCGGAGAAAGATGTGGCGGAAGTTGACGCCCGCATGTACGCGGAAAAGCAGGCCTCCAAACACACCCCCTCCCTACCTTACCCACCGACCCTCCGCCTTTAGCAGGCTGCTGAAGAAGCCTCGCGCCAATGTCATCCTGAGCCTTTCGCTGTCATTCTGAGCGAAGCGAAGAATCTCGCCCTGCCCGCTCAGGATAAACTCCGCGAAGGATCTGGCTCTGGGTTTTTGCGTGAAAGGGCCGAACCGAGGCGAGATGCTTCGCTGCCCTCAGTATGACAGATGCCGTTTTTCAGCACGCTGCCAGGCTTGGCGCCCTCCGGCGGCGTCTATCACTTGACCGCTTCCCACGGATCGAGCCCGAAATCCCAGAGATCCAGGTTGAGTTTCTCCTGGACGAGCTCGCCCAGCACATACTCACCGGCCTCGAGCGCTTGGGTGGGTCGCAGCTTGTAGAGGTTCGGTGCGATTTGCGTGCGCTCCAGTGGCACCGTGGTGCGCACCTCCGTTCCTTTGCCGATGCCCGCGCGCCCCGCTTCCATCTGCTCCACCACGCGCAGCTCTTTTCCCGGCTTCACGTGGACCAGTTCGAGCCTCGCCCCCAGGTTGTCTGGCGACTGCACGTAAAAGGCCGGTTGCGAGGAGCTTAGCCGCACCGCCGCCTTTCCGCCCTCCAGCACCACGAGCGAGCGGGCTTTCATGACCGGGAAAGGCACCGCCAGAACCAATGCCGCCCGTTTCTTGTCGGTGATGACATCACCCGAGGATTGCACCAGCCGCACCAGCCGCGGCCCCTCCACTGTGAAAACTCCATCATCGCCGGGAAGGCGGATGCCGGGCGCGACTTCCATGCCCTGATCAGGCGGCTTCTCGAATCGCTGCTGCTGGATTTCCTTCGCTTCTTCGATTTCCTTTTTTGCGGCGGCCTTCTCCTCCTCCTGCGCCCGCCGGGTGGCCTCGAAATCCACCAACTCGGCCGGCATCTCTTCCCATTCCGAGCGCTCCGAGCTGTAGTAGCGTACCCGGTCGCCATGGACCTCAAAGCTTGAGACGAGCTGGTAGGTGCCGTCCTTCAGGAAGAGCTTGACGGACGCCCACACCTCCCGTGGCATAATGAGCGCTCCCACGAGCAGCGCCGCGGCCACTAAACGGCGGGTTGGTGATGGCAATAGCATGTCTCTTCCTACGGCCGGTTAGATGCGGCCGGGCCGTAAAGCGCCTCGCTCCCCTCACCGGCGCACGGCACCATTATAGGGTATGATGGGCGCCATGGTTTGGACGGTCTGGCGGATTCCTTCTCAGGGGCTGAAGGTTGGCCTTTTCTGGTTCGTTGCCGCAACCAGTCTCGCTCCCTCTCTGGCGCGTGGTCAGTTGAGTTACACTGTGCACTTCGAGATGGAGAGATCCAGCTACTTGTTGGGCGAGCCGATCTTCTGCAATTATGTCATCCGGAACACCGGAAGCAAGGTTTTTGCTTTCCGCTATCGCTCTCCCAGCCGAGTCTTGGTTCGTGATTACGAGCAGGAGCCGAGTTTCATGGTGACGGGCCCGGACGGGCGCAGGCTGCCTGACCCCGCTCCCCGACCCTGCGGAGGCACGCAGGGGACCGTCGTGTACGGCTCGGTCACGCTGCCTCCCGGCCAAACCCAGTCCGAACGCTGGCTGCTGAATCAGTGGGCCCGCTTCACCGGGCCGGGCCGCTTCCAGGTGCGCGCGGAGCGGCGGTTGGCGCTGCTCGAGCTCGACCCCAAAACCGGGAAGTTCTTCGAGAAGCCCGCGGCGTTCGCGCTGGCCCTCGAGGAAATGAGCTTTGAGATCAAACCCTCCACCCCCGAGCAGCTTGCGGCTGCGTTCCAGCCCTATCTTGCGCAAGTCAGCAACACGAAGGACCGTAACCCCGCGGAAGGGGTGTTGGTGGTCACGACCCTGCCGCAGCCCTTCTTTTTCCGGCAGTTGGTCAACATGGCCAAGCCCGTGAAACCTGACCGCTGGGACCGGCGCGAGGCTCTTGCCGGTCTGGCGCGCCTGGACACGCCGGCTGCGTGGAGGGCCATTCTCAAGTTGGCGCGCGGCGCGGAGTCCCCTGCCAACTCCGCGCGCACAGAATCTACGGAGCAATCCGACCCCGTGCGCTCCTATGCCGTGCTGTTGCTGGCGGAGAAAGCAGACTCTGCCTTCCTCTCCACTCTGCTCGAAATGCTTCGCACCAGTCCCGAACCGCTGCGGGGTGAGGTTCTGCGCGCTCTTGGATTCTTTTCTGACGCGCGGGCCTACCAGACACTGTTCGATAATCTCCATTCCGCGCCCATAGCCGACCGGATGAACTCCATCCTGGGTCTGAAGAACCTGGGGACCAAAGAAGTTATTCCCGCGTTGCTTGCCATGCTCAACGACCCGGCGCCCCAGGTTCGGCAGGTTGCGGATTTCGCCCTGGAGGGGGTAACAGGTCGCAAGGCCGGCCTTTCCGCGGAACCTTCGCCTGCGGAGTCCACCCGGGTCGCCGACGCCTGGCATGCCTGGTGGCGCGAACACGGCGGCAATCTTTCTCCTCCGCATCCCGCCGCTTGCCACGACTGGTGATTAGCGCCGTGGGAAACAGACCCGAGGG
>PMYF01000858.1:10921-11147 GCA_003171295.1 Acidobacteriota bacterium
CAGCAAACTGACCCACTACCAGACCCGAGAAACCAGTTGCGTGAGCCTGCGAAAGGGAGCAAAATATTGATTGGTATCAAAAGCTCCGCGGCAGCATCCAATAGGGGGGAGCAAGGTTTATTCCAGAAAGTGGCCGGTAATTCTCCCCTGGGATGATGAGTGAGCGCGGGCTGGAATAGCATTCCCGGTTCGAACGGCTATATGACCTCAAATAGCTAGCCTTCGT
>PMYF01000498.1 GCA_003171295.1 Acidobacteriota bacterium
CATATATAGTTTTCTATATACAATAGATTGTAGCGCGACGGTTTCACAGCGACATGATGTCCGAAACTTGCGTCCACGAGTTCGCAGATCAAATCGCCGCCTTCGCCATTCCTAGCTGCGTACTCGCAGAGAAGTATTTGACCCATCTCATTTCACATTTTGAATTCTGGCAAGATCGCTACCAAACCGGTTATCGAAATAGGATTGGGTGATGGAAAGACGCAGAAGCCACGACGGCCATGGGAGCGCGGGAGCAGTACTTCGCTTGCTGTGGACAATTTGTCCTAACTTCCTGTTCAGCACCGCCCCGTCGCCAAAGGCGCCTCCCCTCCTCATCGGAGGTGGGAGTTTGTTAGGGCTCCCCTGCTGAATCAGAGCCTGTCCCGCGCTTGCCGGGGGAAGGGGTGGCGCATTCGCGCCGGGGTGGTTTGGGGCACGCGAATTACAGAGCAAGAAGACGTTCAAACTTTAGGCGCCGCCCTTCAGGGTGGCACACACATGGCAAAACGCGACTGCGGCAAACCCGTAATAGGCGGCGTAGCGCCGCCCTTCAGCTCGGCACCTTGATTGCTCTGAAATCGGAGTTAAGCTGGCAGGCGGAACGCGCCGGGCGCGGGCCCGGCACATACTCGGATTGACTTGTTTCGCCTCAGTAAAGCTATTTCGCCAAGGCAGCACTGGATGGGGCTTCTTGACTAACCGCCGACGTCAGACCCGCAGAAAAATCTTCTCCCGGTAGAGGTAATAGAGGAAGAGCCACCCTGCCACCACCGAACCCAGTTCCAGCGTGAACGGTTTCCAGTCGCCCAGGTAGTTGATGAATCCGTGGGTGAAAATCAGGCCGACGTCGCGAAACTTGAAGAAGTGCCGGGCGAGATAAATGGTAATGGAGTTGGTTCCAATGACGGTGAAAACGAACGCCCACTTTTTGTAACCCAGCACGTCGATGATCCAGTAGAAAAGGGCCAGAAACAACAGGCTCCACCCGCCGGCATATAGAACGAATGAGCTCGACCAGATGTTCTTGACGATGGGGAAAGCCAGGCTCCAGAGCAGACCGACGCCCAGACATGCCACTCCGGCCAGAACCAGTCCAATGACCTTGCGCACCTGGGAGTAGGCTGTGCGCAGCCAGTGTCCGGCCAGCGCGCCGAGCATGCAGGTGGCAATGGCGGGAATGTTCGAGATGATGCCCTCGTTGTCGCCAAAATCGTAGCAGCAGAAGGGACGCGGCAGAAAGCGCTGGTCGATGTAAGCCGCCAGATTTCCCTGCATGGTGAAATTGCCTCTTCCGAACCCCGGCACCGGAACCCAGGCCATCACGGCCCAGTAGCCCAGCAGGATCAGCGCCGTCGCCGCCACCTGGCCGCGCACCTTGAAATTCATCACCAGCAGCGTGGCGAAGAAGTATGCAATAGCGATGCGCTGAAGAACGCCGAGGATGCGAAGCTCGGGGAAGTTGAGGTCCAGAAGGCCGTTGGCGAGCATTCCCAGGAAGAACAGCAGAAGCAGCCGGCGCACCGCGTGCTTATAGAGCTCTTTTCGATTGCCCCCTGCCTCCAGCCGCCGTGTCAGCGAAAACGGAAGAACCAATCCCACGATAAAAACAAAGAGCGGGAAAATGAGATCGTAGAAGTGAAATCCCTCCCACTCGACGTGCCGGAATTGCCCCGCCAGCGCCAGCGTGAGGGGAACGGGAACCGCGCGCGAAAGGTGATACATCAGGGCATCGCCACCGGTAATCCAGAACATATCGAATCCTCGCAGGGCGTCGATGGAGGCGATACGGTTGCCGGTTGGCGACGGCTTGGATACGGTTGCGGCGGGTGAAGCAGTGGTTTCGTTCATCTTGAGTGTCTCGCGCTGACGGTAGCCTTAGACATATCTAGAGACCTAGTTGACTTCGGGAGTATATTCGATAAGCCCTGGGGATGCAAATTAAGCATTCCACGCGGCAGTTCAGCACCATTCCCAAGTTGGCCAGACCGGTTTTGCAAAGAGTGAGGATCCGATGTCGACTCGAACCAGACTTCGCCGCAGAACGCCGATGCGTGTTGGACGGATGGCGATCATTGTCCTTTCCATCGCAGTACTAGTTCTTCTTGCCGCCGCGCCGCCACGCTCACAGGATATGAGTGCTCCCTATCGTGACCCCTCGCTGCCGGTCGCCATGCGGGTGGACGATCTGGTTTCGCGCATGACGCTGGAAGAGAAGATGGCCCAACTCGTCTACGCTTCGCCGGCCATTGAGCGGCTCGGGATTCCCGCATACAACTGGGGAAACGAGTGTCTGCACGGCGTGGCGCAGGCTGGGGTAGCCACGGTATTCCCTCAGTCCATCGGCCTGGGAGCAACGTGGGACACGGACCTGATCCACAGCGTGGCCGCGGCGATTTCCGAAGAAGCCCGCGCCAAGTATCACGAAGCCCTGCGCCAGAACCGGCAGCGAAAGTACTACGGCCTGACGTTCTTCAGTCCCAACGTCAACATCTTTCGCGATCCCCGCTGGGGACGTGGTCAGGAAACGTATGGAGAGGATCCGTACCTGACGGCGCGGCTCGGTGTCGCTTACGTGCAAGGGTTGCAGGGTGACGATCCGCAATACCTGAAGGTCGTCGCGACGCCCAAGCATTTCGCTGCGCACAGCGGACCCGAGCCGGAGCGGCATCGCTTCAACGCGCAAATGGATGAGCGGGATCTACGCGAAACTTATCTGCCTGCCTTCGAAGCCTGCCTGCGCGAGGGGAACGCCTTCGCGGTGATGGGAGCGTATTCGCGCCTGAATGGAGAAGCCTGCTGCGCCAGCCACAAATTGCTGGATGAGATTCTGCGCCGCGAGTGGGGATTTCGCGGCTACGTGGTTTCCGATTGCTATGGAATCAAGGACATCTTTGAGAACCAGCACCTCGCCGGCAGTTTGGAACAGGCCTCTGCGATGGCCCTGCGGGCCGGCTGCGATTTGAATTGCGGCAACGAATTTCTCTCGCTGCCGGCGGCGCTCAAGCAAGGACTGGTGAGTGAAGCCGACATCGACACCGCGGTGAAGCGCGTATTGGAAGCAAGGTTCCGGCTGGGGATGTTCGATCCTCCCGAAAAGGTTCCGTATGCGCGCATCCCGTTTTCGATTGTGGACAGTTGCGAGCATCGGGAGTTGAGCTTGCAGGCAGCACGGGAATCGATTGTCCTTTTGAAAAATGCCAATCACCTGCTGCCCTTGAGCAAGACGGTGAAATCAATTGCCGTGGTTGGTCCGAATGCCAATGACGTGAAGGCGCTTCTGGGCAACTATTACGGCACGCCGTCGGTGGCAGTCACTCCGCTGGTGGGAATCCGGCAGAAGGTTTCCCCGCTGACCAAGGTCATCTACGCCAAGGGCTGCGAGCCGGTGGAGCCGCCGACCGTCGCCACTTCTTTGGACGAAGCGGTTCGGGCTGCCAAATCCGCGGATGCGGTGGGGGTGGCGCTGGGGTTGTCGGGCGATTTGGAAAATGAGCAGTTCGAAATTGACACCGACGGCTTTTACTGGGGAGACCGTACGGCGCTCGACCTGCCGCGCGCGCAGGAGCAATTGCTGGAGGCGGTGGCGGCAACCGGCAAGCCGACAGTCCTTGTCCTCTTAAACGGCGGCCCCATTACCACCCAATGGGCCAGTATCCATGCGGGCGCCATCGTTGAGGCCTGGTATCCCGGCGAAGAAGGCGGCACGGCGATTGCCGATGTCCTGTTCGGCGATTACAATCCCGGCGGCCGATTGCCCGTCACGATCTACAAGTCTGTTGATCAACTTCCGCCTTTCGGGGATTACAAGATGGCAGGCAGAACTTACCGGTACTTTTCCGGCGAACCGCTTTACCCCTTCGGCTATGGGCTGAGCTTTACCCATTTCCAGTACAGCCGTCTTGAAACCGGGGCGCGGCAAATAAAGCCCACCGAGAATCAGCACGTCAGCGTTGAGGTCAGGAACTCCGGCACGGTCGGCGGCGACGAGGTGGTGCAACTCTACCTCACCCATTTGAACTCTACTGTCCCCGTTCCCATTCGTGCCCTGGCAGGGTTCAGCAGGGTTTACCTGAAGCCGGGTGAAAGAAAAGTGATAAGCTTCAATCTCACCTCTCGCCAGTTGTCGGTCATCGATAACAATTGGAAACGTGTAGTCTTACCGGGGCAGTTTAGAATAGAGGTGGGAGGCAAGCAGCCTGGATTCCGCGGAACCGCTGACGCATCAACCACCGAGGTTTTGTCGACACAGTTTGAAGTTGCGGGCACGACTGTCCCGGCGGAATAATTCATCGTGCATCGCTCAGTTCAAGCATCGCGATCCCGCACACTGCGCGCCGGGCAAATACTCATTGCGATCGCGGGAGTGTTTCTGCTGCTCTCGGTGTGGCCTTACGGCTCCGCTACCAAATCCCTCCCGGCAGTTTCTCCCATTACATTCCGCAACGGGGCGAAGGCGGCGGGCCCGGATTTCGTGCTGGAAAACTCCCCCACCCCACAGAAACACCTGATTGAAACCATGCCGGGCGGCGTTGCCGACTTCGACTATAACGGCGACGGCCTGCTGGATATCTATCTCACCAACGGCGCGGCGATTCCTTCTCTCTCGAAGGATTCCCCGCACTATTTCAACCGTCTCTTTCGCAACGAGGGCGGCTGGAAATTTACCGACGTCACGCAAGAGGCGGGCGTCAGCGGCTCCGGTTATTCGATGGGCGTGGCGGCGGATTATGACATGACGGCCACGTCGACCTGTTCGTAACGGGAGTTTTCCGCAACACCCTTTACCACAACCTCGGCAACGGAATGTTCGAGGACGTGACGGCAAAGGCCGGAATCAAGAGCGATAAATGGACGGTGGCCACGGGCTGGTTCGATTACGACAATGAGGGTCTTCTCGACCTCTTTGTGGTCAACTACGCAAAGTTCTCGCTTGATGACGACCGCTACTGCGGAGACCCCGGCCGCCATCTGCGCGCCTACGTCCATCCGAGTTATTTCCAGGGGCTGACCAACACGCTCTACCATAACCGCGGCAACGGGACCTTTGAGGATGTCACGGAGAAGTCCGGCATCGGCAAATTTGTGGGGCGTGGCATGAGCGTGGCGTTTGCGGACTACGATAACGATGACCTCACAGACATCTTTGTGACCAACGACACTCAGGCGAATCTTCTTTTCCACAATCGCGGTGACGGGACGTTTGATGAGGTCGCCCTCCCCTCCGGTGTGGCGCTGTCCAACAATGGTGCCCCGGTTTCCAGCATGGGCACGGATTTCCGCGACTATGATAATGACGGCCGGCCGGACATTGTGGTCAGGGACCTCACGCACGAAACCTTCATCCTATTTCGCAACCTGGGCAACGGGCAGTTTGAAGATGCTTCTTATTCCAGCCGCCTCTCGCTTCTCAGTGCCCCTTTCAGCGGCTGGGGCGAAGGCTTCTATGATCTCAATAATGACGGGTGGAAGGATCTGTTCTCGGCGAACGAGCACGTGGACGATGACATCGCGATGTTCCAAGCCACCCAGTACAAGCAGGCCAACACCGTCTTTGCCAATCAGGGTGACGGGACGTTCGCCGACGTCACGCCGGAGGCCGGTGCGGATTTTCAGCAACCCAATTCCCACCGGGGCGTAGCTTTCGCCGACTTCAACCAGGATTGGAAAATCGACGCCGTGGTTTCTTCCCTGAGCGCTCCCGCCGACCTTTGGGAGAACGTTAGCCCCAACGAAAACCATTGGATCGTGATACGCCCCATCGGGACCAAGAGCAATCGCGACGGCATCGGCACACGCGTCCGCATTGGAAACCAGGTGAACGAGATGGCCAGCGCCGTCGGTTACGCGTCATCGAGCCATTTCGGCGTGCACTTCGGGCTGGGCAAGAGGCAAAAGATCGACACCATCGAACTCCGTTGGCCGAGCGGAATCACGCAGATGCTGCACGACGTGAAAATGGATAGGTATTTGGAAGTTCGCGAGGCGCCAAGATAAAGTAGTGTCTAGAGGTTCCGACTCGGATAAAAATATCGACGGTCGCCGCTACACCCTCCAGGTCCAGCGGCAGAAAGACAACACCATGTCGGATCCATTCTCATTCATGCAAGGTCTGAAAAACGGCGAGGTCGCGCCCACGGTCGATCCTGAAGACCTGAAACGAGTTTGAAAATTCAATATAGTCGTACGGACTCAGATGCCGTCTGGGCCCAGCAAAGTTGCACTGACCTCGGGCGGAAAGACGATAGGCGTCACTTTCGACTTAGTGGCACAGCAATGCAGTCCCGGAGCCAATGTCGGAGCGGTGTGGCTGCGTTGCCAGTTTCTCCACATGTGCGCCCAGCAGGGCTCTCTCGCGGCTTGGCAGCACGGCGAAGAGATCGACGAAGCCGTCTTTCAGGTTTTCGCGACCTATCCGGTTCATCTTGGGAGTTTCGATCTCGAGGCCCTCATTAAACACCTTCGGGAAAAGAGTAGAGGTTAAGGGACTCATTTTGCCGGCGCCGTGATCGGGATTTCCTTCCCCACGCCTTCCCTTTCGGCGGCTCGGACTTTTTGGATCTTCTGGTACTGTTTCAGAATCTCCTGACCCAACTGCGGCTTTCCGTTGGCCGCGTAAGCACGCGCCAACTGAGAGTGGAGACTTCCATCTTCATCGGCTGGCAAAGCCGCTTGCAGGTGCGGACTCGCCTTCGCCGATTCGCCGGTTTGCACATATGCTCGGGCCAGCGAGCTCCGTGCCGTGAGCAGGTGGGAATCCCGCGTCACAGACTTTTCCAGGTAGGGGATGGCCTGCGCTGATTGCTGTAGTTTGAACAGCGTGTCACCCAGCAGTTAGTTGACCATCGCCGAATTGGGATTGTGCTCGGCGAGTGGCTGAAGGATGGCTCGCGCTGCCGCATAATCGCCGGTCTGATCCAGGGCAAAGGCAAGCTGTGTTTCAATCCCAGGATCATTTGGTGCAAGTTTCAGCGCCTCCCGCCAGGCGTCCGCTTCTTCGCGGAACCGGCGCTGGCTTCGCCGGACCATGGCTGCTTGCTCGAAGGATTCCACGGAAGGCGGAAGCTATTGGAGGCGGGCATAGGCGTTGTTGGCTAGGGTGTTAAACGCCTTGGTTCGCCAGTAGTGTGCCTCCCGGGGTATTGTCCGTGGCCGACGCGGTCACGGCCTGCAAGAAATGGCCGGCAAAAAATTCACGCTTTGCTTTGTGCGCAGCGCAATCCGGGGGAGGCAACTTCCGCTCCTTCTCCTCCTCCCTCACTGCCCAGTCGGAACGGCCACTCTGCCGATAGATTTCTGCTAACTCGCTGTGTACGCCGCTCAGATTCGGAGTCAGGTCAAGCGCTTGCCTACCCAAATAGAAAGCTGACTTGTACTGTTGGCTCTTTATGCGCGCTTCCGCCATCAACGCGAACCAGTAACCCGAATTCCGGGCCTCATGTCCCAAATTTGCAAACTCCGCCTGCGCCAGGGCCTCATAGCACTGCCCCAGACCAGCCCACGCTCCAGGGTCTTGAGGAACCAACACCGAGAGCTTCCGGTAGTGCTCTCCTGCTTCCTGGAAGCGATCAAGTGACATGAACGCGCTGGCCAGTGCCTTATGGGGGTCAGGGTTCTCCGGTTGGAGTTTGGAAGCTCTGGTTAGAGGAAGAATTGCTATTGACGGAGCACCCGCTCCCAAATACGCAGCTCCCAAGAAAAGGTTTGCTGGAAATGAATCGGGCTGCCGCTGCAAAGCTGCTTGCAAGGGCTGAATCGCTTCGCGGTCTCTGCCGGCCAAGTGAAGCGCCATCCCCAGATCCAATTGCAGGCCGGGATTCCCGGGGGCGCCTTAAGCGAGTTGGCGATAGATGGGAATCGCTTGTTCGAATCTTCCCGCCGCCATTAATTCATGCGCCCCTTGTGATTTCTCAGAAAGATCGCCGGTCTGAGCGGGGGCAGCCGAAATGGCAGCGAACCAAATGCACACGATGAAACCGGGCAACCTCATTGCTCTCCCCTATTTGATCGTTCTCCCCAAGCCGACAACAAATTTGCGGTACACGCAAGCGCTTGACAATCGAATTGTTCCGCGTTCATACTGCCATCGCTTGCTAGATGACTAGATGAGGATATACGATGCCAAATACAATCGCTCCTACACCCCCCAACGAAGTCGAAATGCCGGAACTAAGTCTCGAGCGGGGTAGCTACGTGCCCTACTACCGGCAGATCCGTGACCAGATCGAGGCATTGATCAAAAGCGGAAGACTTAGCCCCGGCGATACCATCTGCTCGGAGGGAAATTGTGCGACGCAGCTCGGCATTAGCAAGATGACCGTGCGGCAGGCTTTCCAGGCTCTCCGAGCTGAAGGGTTGCTGGTCATTGAAAAAGGCAAACGCCCCGTGGTCAGTTCGGGCCGAGTGCAGAAGGATTTTCATCGACTCCGCGGCTTCACTGAGGAGATGTCAAGGCGTGGGCTCAAACCGTCCTCCAAGCTCCTCCAGATTGAAAAGGTGGTTCCGGATGCCGCCACCGCAAACCTGCTTCGCCTCCGGGCTCATGAAGAAGTCTATCGCATCCGGCGCTTGCGCTTCACCAACAAAGATGTCGTGGGGCTTGAAACTGCCCTGCTTCCCGCCCGTTTGTGCCCCGACCTGGAATCACAGGACCTGGAGAACCAATCCCTATACGCCCTCATGACTACCCGCTACAACGTGGGGGTTGAGTGGTCCGAGGAGGAATTGGAAGCAATCCCCGCGGAAAAAGACCAAGCCAAACTCCTGCAGGTCAGCGTTGGGTTCCCTCTGTTTTCCATGCGCCGCATTGCTTACGGCAAGGACGATGCCCCCGTGGAATTCACCCATTCCTTGTTTCGAGGCGATCGCTACAGCGCCAGTGTGATTTCTCGCCGCGAAGCCTGACCTGGTCGGCTGGCGTTCACCAACTCCGGATTCCCAGTATTGAGTTCGGCGACTTCCGCCGGACCGTCGATGGACGGTAACTCGATCGGGTAACCGTCCTCCTCGAAGAATCGCTTCTTTGGCTTCCCCCCTGCAGATTTGGCTTCCCTAAATGCAGCATTAATGGCAACTGGCCTTCCAGGGAGGGCGCGAAAGTGCTACGCCCACTGGAATTCCGTGTGACTTCCGGAAAGGCTGAGACCCGACGCATGAAAGGACGACAAGGCTTGACAAAACACAATCACACATATATACACTTCTAGCTATGATTGTCAATATGAAAGTTGGCCGACGATATGTGCCTTACCCCTCGGTTCTGACCGTGCCCAAGCAATCCAAGGAGACAATGCATGAAAACGCAGACAGCCCGATTATTTCTGGTCGCACTCATTCTCACCGCCCTGGTTTTGCTGACGCTGAATGCTGTGGCGCAGTCTCCGAACCCGCCGCCAGCAAAGCCCTGGCCCCCGAAAGCGTCTCAGTACCGATTTCACATGATCGGGAACTCACATATTGACGCCGTCTGGCTGTGGACGTGGCCGGAGGGCATGGCGGCGGTTGTCAGCGCCTTCCGCTCGGCATTGGAACGCATGAAGGAGGACCCCGAGTTCACTTTCACTGCCAGTTCCGCACAATTTTACCAGTGGGTCGCGGAAACTGATCCTGCGCTGATGCAGCAAATCCGCGCGCGGGTTGATGAAGGCCGCTGGGCGGTGGCGGGCGGCTGGTGGGTGGAACCGGATGTGAACATCCCGAATGGGGAATCGCTGGTGCGGCAAGGGCTGTATGGCCAAAGAGAGTTCCAGCAGCTTTTCAGGTGCAAAGCGGAGATTGGCTGGAATCCCGACTCTTTCGGCCATCCCGGAACGCTGCCCCAAATCCTCAAATTGCAAGGATTGCGCGCTTACGTATTCATGCGCCCGCAGCCGCGCGAGAAAATTCTGCCCTCCGACCTTTTCCAATGGGAGGGGGCGGACGGAACCCGCATCCTCGCTTACCACATCCCTATTGCCTACGGGGATTACGATGGGCCTATCATCGACCGCGTGCACAGAATCGTTTCGGATTTGCCGGAGGATACCAAAGACCTGATGGCATTTTATGGCGCCGGCGATCACGGCGGCGGGCCGACGAAGATCAATATCCAGTCCATTCAGGATGCGCGCCTAGAGCCGGGCGCCCCTACCATGGTGTTCAGCACGCCGTACAAGTATTTCGGCGAGGTCAAGGATCTGCCCAATCGTCCCGTTCTAGCCGATGATCTTCAACACCATTCGGTGGGTTGTTATACGGCCGTATCCGAGGTGAAGAAAAATAATCGCACAGCCGAGACCGCCCTCGAGACCGGAGAGAAGCTTGCCGCACTCAGCTCCATGGTGGCAGGTTTTGAATACCCTGGGAACGATTTCGCTGCGGCATGGAAGAAAGTCTTGTTCCTGCAATTTCACGATAGCATGGCCGGCAGTGCCCTTCCGGCGCACTATGATATGGCGCGCCAGGGGCATGGATACGCACTGGAAGTGGCGACACAGGCAATGTACCGGGCTGCGGAGAAGATGGCTTGGCGGATTCCCACGGAAGACCCGGCATCGGAATATCTGGTGGTCTTCAATCCCCATGCCTGGGACGCCAGTTTGAACGTTGAGTATGAGCTGGGGTGGGAGTGGACCTCTGGCGCAACTCCGCAATCCATCCAACAGAATTCCTGGCTGGAAGATGATCATGGAAATGCAGTGGAGCACCAATGGACGCAGGCCTCCGTTCTCATTGATGACCGCAACACGTTGGCTTTTCGGGCCCCCGTGCCGGCCTTCGGCTACCGGCAATTTCGCTTGCGCAAAGTGCGCCCGCTGGCGCCTGCGGAATCGCTAATTCATGCGCGGGGCCGCGACCTCGAGAATGAACACCTTCGTGTCAGTATTGCTGACGACGGCACGCTGGCGATCTATGACAAGGACGAAAAGGCCGGCGTCTTCCGCGGTGCCCAGGGAGGCGCGCGGGCGGTGGTGCTGGACGACCCCAGTGATACTTGGAGTCATGACGTAAAAGGTTATACGAAGGAAGTCGGCGCCTTCAAAGACGCGCAGTTCCATGTGCTGGAAAACGGCCCGCTACGAGCCACGATCAGAGTGCGAACCCATTATGGCGCGTCTTCTCTACAAATTGACTGGATGCTCTATGCGGGGGCGCGAACCTTGGAGGCTCGCGTCGCGCTTGACTGGCATGAGCGCCTGAAAATCCTGAAATTCTCCTTCCCCGTCAATGTAGAGAATTCGCAGCCGACGTATGAGATTGCCTACGGCTACAAGGTACGAAAGGCTCAGGCCGACGAAGATCCGGGACAGCGCTGGATCGACGTCACCGGCCAACGAGGCGGGAGCCAGTACGGCCTCTCTGTCATCAACGACGCCAAGTATGGTTACAGCGTGCAGGGCAGCGACCTGCGAGTCTCCATTGTCAGGAGCCCGGTTTACGCCCAATTCGAGCGCGAAATGAAGCCCGGCGGCGAATATCTGTGGCAGGACCAGGGGCGGCAGACCTTCCGCCTGTGGCTGGCACCGCATACCGGCAGTTGGGGGGATGCAGGGGTGGTACGGATGACAGAAGAATTCACCGCCCCTGCTCCCGTCCTTTACCAGGGGATTCACCCGGGAGATCAGCCAACCTCCGCTTCCTTCCTTTCGGTGGATGTGCCCAATGTGGTGGTTTCCGTCGTGAAGAAATCCGAAGACGGAGACGACTTAATCGTGCGCTGCTACGAGACGGCAGGTCGCCCGACCACTGCTACGCTGAATCTTGGCCTGGTGAATCGCCGCTGGACGGGGACCTTCCACCCGCTGGAAATCAAGACTCTCCGCGTTCCACGAGCGGGAGGGAACATTCGCGAGGTCAATCTTCTGGAGGAATGATCGCGGCAAGCAAGCTTAACGCGGATTCGAATTGCGGGCAGGCAATCCAGAGCCAACAGCAAAACGTGACCCCTGTCCATGGCGAATTGCCAATTTGCGCGGAATTCCGCGAGTTTTCGCTTTGTTGTTAGAATGCGGAAATGCGCGATCTCGTGATCCTTTTCATCCATCTCCTCACGACCGTCGCCCGACTTGCAGGTCGCGGCGGCGTTCGCTCCGTAGTTGCCGAGTCCGTCCTCGTCAAACATCAACTCCTCATCCTCAATCGCTCGCGCCAGCGCGCTCCCAACCTCCGCCTGTTGGATCGCCTCGTCGCCGGTTGGTGCGCCCTGTTGATGCGGCCGTTCCGCCTGATCCGTTCGGCCATCGTTCTGAAGCCTTCGACCCTCTTGAGCCTCCACCAGGCCCTGAGGAACCGAAAGTATCGCCGCCTCT
Organism: Acidobacteriota bacterium; assembly: GCA_003171295.1. GTDB lineage: Bacteria > Acidobacteriota > Terriglobia > UBA7540 > UBA7540 > Bog-366. The sequence goes on from PMYF01000498.1 coordinate 12,285, forward strand.
TCTCGTCCGGGCGCAAGGGGAGGCCCGGCCCAAAAGGACCCAACCAAGAGCTCATGGAAGCCGTCGTCCAGATGAAGCAGCGCAATCCCACCTGGGGCTGTCCGCGCATCGCCCAGCAGATTGCCCTGGCTTTCGCTATTCCCATCGGCAAGGACGTGGTGCGAAGGATTCTCGCCCGTCACTATCAACCGGAACCGGCCTCAGGGGGCCATCCTGGCTCACCTTCATTGGTCACATGAAAGACAGCCTCTGGAGTGTAGATCTGTTCCGATGCGAATCGGCTACGTTGCGGACTCACTGGGTCCTGGTCGTCATGGATCAATTCACGCGCCGCATCATTGGCTTTGGCCTGCATGCCGGCGCGGTCGCCGGTATCGCCCTTTGCCGAATGTTCAACCGCGCCCTTCGAGGCCACCGCTCCATCCCGAAATACCTCAGTTCTGATAACGATCCGCTTTATCGTTTTCATCAATGGCAAGCCAACCTGCGAATCCTGGAGGTGGCCGAAATCAAGACCGTGCCCTACGTTCCCTTGTCCCATCCCTTTGTGGAGCGGTTGATCGGCACCGTCCGCCGAGAGTGCTTGGATCGTACGCTTTTCTGGACAACCGCCGATCTGGAAAGCAAGCTGCTCGATTTCAAAACCTATTTTAACCATCATCGCACGCATAGCGCACGGGCGGGGCGGCCACCAGAAGACGCATCGCCTCCGCCGGTCGCCAACCTCCAATCTTATCGCTGGAAATCTCACTGCCGAGGACTGTATGAAACACCGATAGCTGCCTGATTCTCAGACAACTTGTGCTCCGTGTGGTATCCGCTGGACATCGGCAAACTGCACTTCGAGTGAAACTATTCGCTGTTTTGTGCTTCTAAGCACGCCCAGGTTAGCTGATTTGATCTTGTCATTGCCACCGAGTGCGTTCCGCTACTGTGCCGCCCCTCATCTGGACAGCGGTCAACGGCAGAATCTGTCAAAATATCAATTCGCCACTGACAGGTGGCTGGAGGCCCGGGGGTACACCGTCACCCTTCCCCCCGGCCATGTGCTGGTGTCCGCCGTTAGGCCGGCATCGGAGGAAGAGGAGACGGAACGAGAAACGTGGTCACGAGGAAGCAGGCGAGGAAAGGGGAAATCCTGAGGGTCCTTCCCAAGGGCTGCCCTGCCTGCCCGGGCCTCTCCAGCATGGAGCTTGCCAAGAGGCTGGGCCTCGGCTACCGGGCGGTCCAGGCGGCGACGTCCGAGCTGTCCGCAGAGGGGAAAATCCACGGCCGGATAACGGGAAACGAGAGGTAGGGGTGCATTGAGTGGCATGCGACAAAGCAGTGAGCGGGGTACCGAAGACCAAGGCGGGCGGTGATTCTTCAAGCCCGGCCGCCGTCATCCCTTGGGCGGCCTTATGACGTGGACCGTGTCTCCCCAGACGGTGCCCGCCTCTCCCCATGGATTGTCCTGCCCGTCGTCATGCTCCCTCATCGCAATCTCCTCGTTCCTCACTATGGCGATGTATGCCTCGATGGACTTGTAGTCGGCGTGCCCAAGCTGCTGCCGGACGAACCCGATGTCCCATCCCTTGCCGCCAAGCTCCTTGGAGCGGAGCCATGTCGTGGCCGTCGTCGCCCTCAGCTTGTGCGTCCATACCCGAGGTTGGTCAAGCCCAGCCTTCTTGCCTACCGCCTTCAATCGGTCAAGGAAGTGGTAATCCGGCTTGCCGTTGGATGTCCCAAACAAAAGGGTGGATGGTCTTTTGGCGGCACTGCGCTTCAGGAGCCTGTCTATCAATTCTCTGCTAATCAAGATGTCCCTGTCCCATCCCATCTTGGTCTGCCATCCCCAGTGCGGCTTGCTCCGAACCCGTATCTCGCACTTCCATATGCCGGGTGCAATCTCGTCGTGTATCAGGTCCGAGTCCTCAAGGTGCATGGCTTCCTTCTTGCGCAAGGCCGCCTCCTTGATGGTGGAGAACAGCAAGTGGTCGTCCTCATCCATGGCTGCGAACAGGGCGTCAAGCTCGGCCTTCGTGTAGATGTCAACGGTGGTGGTGCCCGCAAGCTCCCTTTTGTAGTCCCGCTTGGGCACCAGCCCGCCCCCCGACGGGATGCCGAAGGTGCGGCGGTGGAAGCTGCCGATGCCCGTGAGCTTCTGGGCGGGCAGTCGGCGTGAAGCTTACGATTGTCGGCCCCAGCCCACAAGATTTTTTTGTCAGAATCCTGGTTCCGTGATAGCCTGCCTCCTTGGGAAGACGGCCAAAAGGGACGGGTTCGCTTTACTCACAACCACACAGCGAAATTCTGTGGTTCAGCGTGACGATAGACGGGCGCAGATACAGGGAGAGCACGGGCACGGCTGACCGTGAGGCTGCGAACCGGAAGATGCTCGACAGGATTGCGGAACTGCGCACCGAGGGCGCAGCGCCTCCGGCGAATTTGACTATCGCCGACGTCGTGAAGTTGAAATTGGAGGATGAGAAACGGAAGGGGCTCAAGGACCAGAGAAACAACCCGCTCCGCTGGAAGCCGCACCTGGAGCCGTTCTTCGGCAAAATCAAGGTCAGGGACCTGACCGCTCACAAGATTGTCGAATATGGCACGAAGCGCCGTGAAGAGGGGGTATCGGACGCCACGGTGAACAGGGAGTTGAGCATCATCAGGCGGTCGCTCTTTCTGGCGTTCAAGCGTGGCAGCATCCGGAGAGGCGACATTCCGTTTTTCGATTTAGCTCCTGAGAACAACGTCCGCCATGGGTTCATCCGACCGGACCAATACAAGGTCCTGTCTGAGGAATGCGGCAAGGTCAACAACTGGCTGAAAGCTTTTGTCTCCCTTGCCTACACGTTCGGATGGAGGAAGTCCGAGGTTCAGGGATTGAGAGTAGGTCAGGTAGATTTCGTGGACAACGTGCTGCGCCTGCACGATTCCAAGAGTGGCGACCCGAGGTCCATCATCATGACCAAGGAGGTCAGGGAGCTTCTGCTCCCCTTGTGCAAGGGCAGGAAATCGGACGAGCCGATATTCACGGTCAGGGACATCCGGAAGGCGTGGTTTGCGGCGACCAAGGCGGCGAAGATGCCGGACCTGCTCTTCCATGACCTGAGACGTTCCGGCGTCAGGAACATGCGGCGGGCGGGAGTGACGGAGAGTGTGGCGATGAAAATCAGTGGCCACCGGACTTCCCACACGTTCCGCCGTTATGACATCACCAGCGAGGAGGACCTGAAAGACGCCACGAAGAAGCTCGAAGGATACTACCAGAATACTGTCAGAGTCGCCTCATCGGATTCCGCCATACAAGCGCAAGATACTCAATCCAAACATACGGGCCCATAGCTCAGTTGGTTAGAGCAGCGGACTCATAATCCGTTGGTCGCAGGTTCGAGTCCTGCTGGGCCCACCAACCATTTCAGTAACTTGCGGATAGTTCGGGGAGATGCTCGGAGTGCTGGGTTGCGCCTGGGTTGCGGATGGCAGCGGACTTGTTTCCGTGTCAAGGGCGTCGACCTAACCAATATTGCCGTCGGGAATAAGGGGGCCGTAGATGTCGACTGTCACCTGAATCGAGCTGTGACCCATCTGTTCCTTAACATAGGCAGGGCTGGTGCCTTGTTGAATGAGAAGAGAAGCAAAGGTATGTCGAAGTGCGTGGAAGGTCACCCGGCGAATCCCCGCTGCTTCCAGACTCGGCAGAAAGTCGCGATTAAACACGTTGCTGCCATTCAATGGCCCGCCGATTTGGGAGGGGAATACGAGTTTTGAGATGCAGGGTTGACGGAATTCGTCAAAATCGCCGCGCGTCACAGCCTCCAGTATTCTCTTGTCCCGAAGTTTGAGTAATTCACGCCGAAGTTCCTTGCTGAGGTCAACTCTCCGTTCTTTCCGGCTTTTCGTGGATGTGAATTGGCCACGCGTGAAGTTGTGCCGGACGAGGATGAAGCGGTTGAGGTCATCGTCGCTTTCCCCAAATTGGATGTCCCTCCACTGGAGAGCAAAGAGTTCACCTAATCGCAGGCCTGCCCGAAGCGCAGTCAAAAACAGCGCGTAGCGTTCTGGTCGAAGCATTCGCACTTTGTTAGCACCGTGGCCATACGACTCAGCAAGTGCGAGGCCAGGTGCGGCACCTCCACCCAAGGCAACAGGAGAAAGCGGGTATTGTAAGCGATCCAGCGGATGTTCTTTCGCCGCGCCTCCGCCGACCAGCCGATGAAGCGGTC
>PMYF01000274.1 GCA_003171295.1 Acidobacteriota bacterium
AAGCGCGCAGGAGAAGCAAGAACTTCCTTCGTCCGGGCAGACACTGAAAGTCACGACGGAAGTCGTGAACGTTTATGCGGTGGTAAAGCAGAAGAACGGGCGCTTGATTCCGACCCTTAACCAAGATGACTTCCTCCTCGAAGAGGACCGGCAGCCGCAGGTTATTCGTTATTTTGCGCGCGAGACCGACACCCCCCTGACCATGGGCATCCTGGTGGACACGAGCCCCAGTCAGGGCCGCGTGCTGCAAGTGGAGGAAGAGCAGGCCAAGGCGTTTCTCCGGCAGGTTCTGCGCCCCAGGGATCTCGCCTTTGTCCTCCACTTCGATGTGGAAGTGGAACTGCTGCAAGACTTCACCGCGGATCTTCGCCTGCTCGATAAGGCAATCGATGAGAACGTGATCAATGGCGGAGGGGGCGGCCCCACCCCGGGACAATTTCCCACCGGTGATACCGGCGGGGCGACGCACCTCTACGACGCAATTTATCTGTCGTCGCACGAAATGCTTAAGAACGAGGTCGGCCGGAAGGTCCTCATCCTGCTCACGGACGGCGAAGATCAAGGGAGCAGGATCAAGCTGGAGGCGGCACTGGAGGCGGCCCAGAAATCGGACGTCATCGTCTATTCCGTCGCCATCATCGACCGCTCGTTTTATTACGGGCGAACGATGGGATTCAGTGGCGACTCGGCGCTGAGGAAGCTTTCGGAGGAGACCGGCGGCCGAGTGATTGAAGTCAATCGCGTCAGGGATGCCAGCGCTGCGTTTCAGCAGATTGCCGACGAACTTCGCACGCAGTATCTGCTCGGCTACACCCCCACCAACAATAAACTGGACGGAACCTTCCGAAGAATCCAGGTCAAAGTCCGCGCGGGTGATTGCAAGGTTAACGCTCGCCGCGGATATTATGCCCCGGCAGGGTAGGAAGTCCGGCGGCACCATCCAAGTTGCAGGGCGCAGGTGAATGGCCCGGCTGGCCTGAGGCGGGCGAAGGCGCTACTGCGAAGGTGCGAAATAACCGGCCTTGGCGCGGACGTGCACGTTCTTGTCCAAAGGCTGAATCATGATGTTACGGAAGGTTCCATCGTGCGCGGCGTTGGTGGAAACGTAAGCCAGGCTGTACTGGCTGCGTAACTCGCGCCCTATCTGCTGGAAATCCTCCGCCAATTCTCCCGCTTCGAAGGGAAAGAAAGCGCGCCCTCCGGTTTGTTGTGCCAGGTATCGCAGCACCTTATCACCGCGAGCCTCTGCGCCGGTGCGGTTCGTGCTGATTGTGAAGATCGTCACTTCCGCGCGTTGGGCCATGGCCAGCGCCTCCTCGCGCGTGCGTTCGCTCTGATTGTCCTGGCCGTCACTGATAATAATCATGACCCGGCGCAGGTAGGGCTCCGGCGGAGGGAAGTAGTACAGTTTCTCCTTGGAGGAGAAGAAAAGGGCGTCGTAGAGACTGGTGACGCCGCCAGCTTGCAAGCTGCGAATGGCGTTGGCGAGTTTCTCCGTGTTGTCGGTGTAGTCCTGGACCAGTTGCGGCTCCACGTCGAACCCCACCACGAAGGCCAAGTCTTTCCCCCTCCGGATCGTGGTCGTGAGAAAATCGGTGGCCGCTTCCTGTTCAAAGCGCAGCCGGTCGCGGATGCTGTTGCTGGTGTCAATCAGGATAGCGATGCGCAGGGGCAGGTCTGTTTCACGGCTGAAATAGCGAATCGCTTGCAGCTGACCTCCTTCAAAGACCTTGAAATCGTCCTTGGTCATATCGATGACCGTGCGATTCTTCTTGTCGGTCACGGTCATCAGCACGTTGACCAGTTCGACCCGAACCTTATAAATCTGGGAGGTGGCAGCGGTTTGGGATGGGGCCGGAGGCGTAGTGGGCTTGGCCTCTTGCGCCACAAGGGAGCACGGAACTGTCGAAAGAAAGAGAAGTGTCGCAAGAACTCTGGTTGTCATCTGAAAACACCGCCTCCTGCGGAAGATTATGGGAAGCGCTTCGAGAGCCGTTAGCGAACGCCGACTGGCTGGCAGGGATGGGTGCAGGCTGAAAGTTGCAATCTTCCCTGCCTTGTGTTTGACCCCTCCGGCGCCGCGGCACACTCGCTCAGTCGGGAGTTAGGTCACGGGCAGCCGGTTGCTCCTCGCCACCTTTCTTTGCGGCCAGGCGATTCTCGAGCCGGCGCGCCGCCCCTTCGCGCGCCGTGAGATTGCCGCGCTCAAACTTGTAATCAACGGTAGTGGCAGCCTCCAGTCCCATGCGTATCAGGGCCTCGATGTCGAGCCCACACTCGGCCCGATCGAGTTCTTGGGGGCGCGCGAAGATTGCGGGAGCGCGGGGCAGGAAGCGCGGACAACAATCTTCGAACGGCTCGCAGGATATCCCGTAGGTTCCGATCTGGTGTGCCATCCGGAGGATTTCCGATTTATCGTCACCGGCAAGCGGCCGATAGACCGGCAGGTCAAGTCCACGGTCGATGGCCGTGAGGTTGTGCAGCGTCTGCGAGGCCACCTGCGCGACGCTGTCGCCGGTGACCAAGCCCAGGGCGCGCTCCGCGCGGGCAATTTCCCGTGCAATACGCGCCATCATGCGGCGATAGAGCAAAATGCGGTAGCTCTCATGCGCCCCCGCCACAATCTGGCGCTGCACAGCGTCGAAGGGAACAAGATACAGGCGGGACGTGAACTGGTAGGGCGTCAGCGTGCGGACCAAGTCCTCCGCCACCCCGCGCGAAGAATTACGCCCTGGCGAGGGGCTGCCGAAAAAGTGCACGAAGGTAATGTGACAGCCACGGCGCATCATCTTATACGCCGCCACCGCGGAATCGAACCCGCCGGAAAGCAACGCGATCAGCCGGCCACTCGTGACGGCGGGCAGACCGCCGGGGCCCTCCACGCGGTCAGCGTAGAGCAACGCCCTTCCCGGGATGATCTCAACCTGGCAGGTCACCTCGGGCGCGTCGAGCTTGACGCGCACGCCGGCATCGCGCGCGCGCAGATGTTCCAACACGATGCGTCCCAACTCGCGCTCCAATTCCATGGAGCTCATGCCGTACGTTGAGTCCGCAATCTTGGCGCGCACGGCGAAGTTCCGGGGCCCTTTTTCAACCATCATCTCGCACGCTGCCGGACCGAGCGCCGCAAGCGGGTTAGGCACTTCGCGGGCCAGGGCAATATAGGCAAGGCCGAAAACCCGACGAAGGCGCTCAATCATCTGCGGAAGGGCGGCTTCGTCGGCCGGCGTCAGGATGAGGCGCTCGGAGACGCTCTCAAGCGATTCGACCGGCAGGTCTGCCAGACTCTGCCGAATGGCCGTGCGTAGCCGGCTGAGAAAGTAGTTCTTGTTACCGCCTTTCAGCCAGATTTCGTGGTAGTGGAGGATGAGGACTCGCTTCATGCGATGGCAACTCGATACGAAGGGGCAAA
>PMYF01000943.1:0-1275 GCA_003171295.1 Acidobacteriota bacterium
CAGGAACCGCACCACGGTGCACCGCCCGGCAGGGGAGGCCTGAAGGGGAATTTCCTGGAGCACTTTCAACCCGGCCTTGTGGCAGAAGTCACGGAAGTCGGGGATCGTAGTGAGGTGGATGTTCAGGGTCTCGTACCACTCATAGGGCAGCTTATCGGTTTTGGGCATGCGGCCCCCCGCGAATAGCTGCCAGCGTACGGACCAGTGCGCGAAGTTCGGAAAGCTCACGATGCACCGCTTGGCCACGCGGGCCATTTCCCGGATCAGGAACATGGGACGATGCAGAACCTGGATGGTATTGGTGAGGATCACATAATCGATGGACTGGTCGGGATAGTCGGCCAGCCCCTCGTCCAGATCGCCATGGTGTACGTTGAATAAACCCTTGGCGACACAGGACTGAATGCAGGCCTCGGACAGCTCAATCCCCTCGGCGCGAACCTTCTTCCTGACCATAAGCGCCAGCAGTAAGTCACCCTCGCCGCAGCCCAGATCTATAACCCGCGAGCCTTCCGGGATGAGGTCGATAATCGTCTGGTCCTCAGGAGCCAGGCGCACCACGGTGCCGGCATCATCAAGTCGAACTTCTTCGCCCATTCCACCCATACGCTAGGAAGCCCCCCTCCGCCCATGGCTCAGGAAATTTGAGATGAGAGAACTCAGTTGAACCGACTCCAGCAGGAAAGCGTCGTGCCCGTAATCCGTTTGGATCTCCGTGTAGATGGCTTCCGCACCGACGCGCCGCAAAGCGCTGACAATTGCTTTTGACTGGTGCGACGGAAACAGCCAGTCCGATGAAAACGAAATTACCAGAAACTTCGCCAGCACATTCGCGAAAGCCTGTTCCAGTTTGCCGTAGGGGTGGGCGAGATCGAAGTAATCCATGGCTTTCGAAATATAGAGGTAGGAATTCGCGTCAAATCGGTCGACGAAATGATCGCCCTTGTGACGCAGGTAGCTTTCCACCTGGAAATCCGCCAGGAGGTCGTAACCATACTCCGTCTTATCCTGCAGTTTACGGCCGAATTTCTGGTGCATGGACTGCTCGGAAAGATAGGTGATGTGCCCGATCATCCGCGCGATGGCCAGACCGCGGCGCGGTATCGACTTTCCATAATAGTCGCCCTCCTTCCAATGCGGGTCGGACTGGATGGCCTGCCGGCCCACCTCGTCGAAAGCAATCGCCTGCGCCGAAAGCTTGCTGGTGGTGGCAATGGGAATAGCCAGGCGAACCCTGTCCGGGTAGCTTACCACCCATTGCAGCACTTGCATGCC
>PMYF01000943.1:1312-3953 GCA_003171295.1 Acidobacteriota bacterium
TATTTTCGCGTGTCGAAGGCTTTGCCCGGACCAATCATGATGTCCCACCAGCCGGGCTGGCGCTCGCCGGGTTGATTATAGCCGGCCGCGTGGGCGCTTCCGGAAAGGGCATGGAGAATGAGCACGGCGTTGTCCTTGGCGGCGCTCAACTCTCCATAGGTCTCGTAGGCCAAAGTGATGGGGCCGAGACTTCGCCCACACTCCAGGAGGATCTCCCGGGGCGGCTCAGCCAAAGTGAGGTACTGGGTCTTGACGATCCCAACCGAATCCGACTCCTCCATAATCTGCCATTTCTCGCCCCACCGCTGCCGCGTCTCCGCCCAGCGCGGAAAAACGCGACAGCAGAAGGTACGCTACCTCACCCCAGTGTCAACGTTGTGAGGTCTGCAAGGCCTGATCGATATCGGCGATGATGTCCGCAACGGTTTCGATTCCGATGGAAAGCCGCACGAAGTCTTCGGTTACGCCGGTCGCCACCTGCTCCTCCGGACTCAGTTGCTGATGAGTCGTGCTCGCGGGGTGGATGACCAGCGACTTTGCATCACCGATGTTGGCAAGGTGCGAGAGCAGACCCAGCGCGTTGATGAACTTGATTCCGGCCAGCATGCCGCCTTTGATTCCAAAACCCACCATCGCGCCGAAGCCATTCTGCAGGTATTTCTTTGCCAGCGCATGGGTGGGGTGGCTTTCGAGCCCCGGATAATTCACCCACTTCACGGCCGGGTGCGTCTCCAGGAATTGCGCGACTTTCAAGGCGTTGTCGCAGTGCCGCTGCACCCGCAAGGACAGGGTTTCGACTCCTTGCAGAATCAGGAAAGCATTGAACGGGCTCAACGCCGGGCCGAGGTCGCGGAGAAGGTGNNTTCGCCCAGTTGAACTTTCCCGAATCCACGATAATACCCCCGATGGAATTTCCGTGGCCTCCCAGAAACTTCGTCAGGGAATGAACGACGATGTCGGCGCCCCAATCAAATGGCCGGCAAAGGTAAGGCGTCGCCACCGTATTGTCGATGATGAGCGGNNACGCCCGCGTCGTGGGCGATCTTCGCGACAGCCTCGATATCCAGCATGTCATTCTTCGGATTGCCCAGGGTCTCCGCGTAGACCAGGCGCGTCTTCGAGGTGATGGCGCGCTTGAAGTTCTGCGGATTGCGGGGATCGACGAAAGCGGCCTCGATTCCCATTTTGGGCAGGGTGTAATGAAAAAGGTTGTAGGTGCCGCCGTAGAGGCTCTCCGACGAAACGATCTGGTCACCCGCGCTGGCGATGTTCAGGATCGCCAGGGTCTCGGCCGCCTGGCCCGAGGCGGTGGCGAGTGCCCCCACCCCGCCTTCCAGGGCCGCGACGCGCTGCTCCAGCACGTCCCAGGTCGGATTCATAATGCGCGTGTAGATATTACCGAATTCCTTGAGGCCAAAAAGGTTGGCGGCGTGGGTTGTGTCCTTAAACGCAAAGGACGTTGTCTGGTAAATGGGGACGGCGCGCGCCCCGGTCGAAGCGTCAGGCTTCTGACCAACGTGCAATGCGACTGAATCAAAACCAAGTTTCCTTTCCAAAGCTGCCTCCTTGTCAAGATGGTAGTGATAATTCCGTATGGAATCGGGCGTGCTCACGCCGTCTTCATCGGAATGGCCTGGGCTTGGCAAGGGATGGAGAAACAAGCTTGCGGGAAGAGGCACAAACTAAAAAACCTCTTCCGGTTGGGAAGAGGGTCTCTACTGATCTCAAGGCCCCCTCTCATCTTCCCCATACCCGGGCGGGAGTTGGCACCTGGCCCCCGACTTCGTCGGAGCGGTTGTCGTGGCGTCTTCGGGCCCGTCCCTCGGCCACTCTAGATGAGATTCAGGGTTGCTGAATCAACTATTCAATTGTCAAAAGTCATCCTAGATGATTGCACCGGGCGGTGTCAATGCTTTTCCATGGCTTTGCAGCGACGGTTATGCAACGGCAGCGGCCCTCGGACGAGCGCGCCGTATTGCTGCTGCACCCAGGGCCGTCGGCCCGAAGGCTGGATGGGCCAGACCCGGATTCATCCAGTGTGCTGGTGAAACTCTTTGCGCAGAATTCTGCAGATGGAGCTCGCGCGACCTGTCTGGGGGTCAACTTCCAGGAGCGCGGCGGACAGGCGAACGTCGCCCTTGGCGACTTCAAACCGTGCCGGGAGTTGGTCGAGGAATTTTTGGATGATGGCCTGCCGCTCCATCCCGATGATCGACTCATAGGGACCGGTCATGCCGAGATCCGTGAGGTAAGCAGTTCCCTGGGGCAGCACCATCTCGTCGGCCGTGGGGATATGCGTGTGCGTTCCCAGAACCGCGCTCACCCGCCCGTCGAGGTACCAACCCAGCGCTTGCTTTTCCGAGGTCGCCTCGGCGTGTATATCCACCACGCGGATTTTTACATCGGGTGGGATACTCTCGAGAAGCAAGTCCGCCTTGCGAAAGGGGCAGTCGATGGCCGGCATGAAGACGCGGCCTTGCAGATTGATGACGGCATACCCAATCCCCGCCGGGGTCTTTCCCACGTATAGGCCCTGGCCGGGAGCTTGCGCAGGATAGTTGGCCGGCCGCAGCAAACGCCCGTCCGGGTGCTCGCGGAGGTAAGTATAGATATCTTTTTTATCCCAAATGTGATTGCCGGA
>PMYF01000608.1:0-1027 GCA_003171295.1 Acidobacteriota bacterium
GAATGACAGTCCCGACGGGTTTTTCCGCAGCCTGTCAAGCCAACTCCACCACCATCTTGCCCACGTTTTGCCCTTGGAAAAGACCGATGAATGCGCCCACCGCTTTGTCGATTCCTTTCACGACCGTTTCCTTGTGCTTTACCTTGCCAGCCTTGAAATAGCCGCCCACTTCCTTTTCAAACTCGGCTTGATGGTCCAGCCAATCGCGAACTATGAGACCCTTCATGGTGAGCCGTTTGGTGATGATGTTGAATAGATTGGAAGGGCCGGGGCGCGGCTTTTCCTCGTTGTAACCGGAGATGCCGCCGCAGGCGATGATCCGGCCATGCACCCGCAAAGCTGAGAGCGCCGCTTCGAGCGTTTCGCCGCCCACATTATCGAAATAAACATCGATGCCGTCCAGCGCCGCCAGATGAAGTTGTTCCGCAATCGGACCAACCCGGTAATTGAAAGCGATATCAAACCCACATTCTTCCCGCAGAAACTTGACCTTTTCCGCCGAACCGGCTGATCCGATCACACGGCACCCGCGCAATTTTGCCAGTTGCCCGGCCACATTGCCGACGGCGCCGGCGGCTCCCGAAACAAAAATGACGTCGCCGGCTTTGACCTCCACCACATTTAACCCGACCCACGCGGTCATGCCGGTCATGCCCAGGGTTCCAAGGTAAACCGAGAGCGGCTGAATCTCGCGGCTGACCGGATGCAGATCTTTCGGCGAAGCAATGCAGTATTCCCGCCAGCCAAAGTTGGAAGTGACGGCATCACCCGGCTTGAATTCCTTGGCGCGCGATTCGATGACCTCGCCGACTGCGCCGCCGTCGAGCGGTTTGCCTAACTCGAACGCCGGAACATACGACTTCCCGTCGTTCATGCGACCGCGCATATAGGGGTCCACCGACATAAAGAGGTTACGAACCAGCACCTTCTGATCTTCCAGTGGCTCCAGTTCGGTCCGGGCCAGGGTAAAGTTAGCTGCGGTGGGAATCCCGTTCGGGCGGGAGGCCAGCCGAATCTCGCGGCTCAT
>PMYF01000608.1:1038-2293 GCA_003171295.1 Acidobacteriota bacterium
CAGTTCGGAGGAACGCCCTTCGTGGATTTTCCGAGCCCACCCCGCGTCGGCGATCAGGGGGCGGCCTACTGCCACTAAGTCAAAATCTCCCCGGTCGAAACGCCGAAGGAGTTCGTCCAAAGAGCGGGGCGTCGCGGTTTCTCCCTGAAAGGCTGCCAAAAAATCTCCTGAAAGTCCGATTGAGCCCACCGTCATGGTCGTTTTACCCGTGAGCTTTTTAGCCCATCCAGCAAAGTTCAAATCAGAGCCGGTGAACTCGGGCTCCCAGAACCGGCGCTGCGAACAATGGAAGATGTCAACACCCGCTTCCGCCAAGGGAACCAGCCACGTCTCCATCTCCTGGGGCGTCGTCGCGAGCTTCGCGGCAAAATCTTGAAGTTTCCATTGCGAGATACGAAGACTGATCGGAAAGTCCGGGCCGGCGGCCTTGCGCACGGCGCGAATAAGTTCCGCGGCGAATCGGGTGCGCTCAGCCAAAGTTTGGCCTCCGTAACCATCCGTGCGCTGATTGGTGGGGTGCCAAAAGAACTGGTCAATCAAATAGCCATGCGCTCCGTGAATCTCAACCGCGTTAAACCCCAGTGCTTTTGCATCCGCCGCCGCTTGCGCGAACGCCCGAATCGTTTCGGCGATATCCTGTTCCGTCATCGCGACGCCGCCGATTTTCCCGGGTGCGACGTAGCCCGAAGGACCTTCAAACGGAGCGGGCGGCAGCCAACCGGAATCCCCGGGAGGCACCACGCCCACATGCCAGAGTTGCGGGGCCATGACGCCACCGACTGCATGCACCTTGTCAATCACGGCCTTCCATCCACGCAGTGGCTTCTCGCCATAAAAATGGGGAAAGTTCGGATCATAGGAAGAAGCGGGTCGATTTACCACGGTGCCCTCGGACACGATCAGGCCGACTTCCCCTTCAGCGCGGCGAACATAATAGTCCGCCACATTCGAAGTTGGCACACCTTCGGGAGAAAACGAGCGGGTCATGGGCGCCATGACAATCCGGTTCTTGAGTTCAAGAGACTTCAAGCGGAATGGCTGAAAGAGTTGATAAGAAGTCATTAGGAATTTCCTTTTTCAAATCTCGGGTTGTTGAAAAGGCTAACACAAGGATGCAAGCAAGAGGACTACGCCACCTTAGCCAAATGCGGGCGCAGGTGGGACACCGGGCGGCTGTTCAACCTTAAATTCTTTGTTCCCGTTTTCTGCACTTTGCTCAGGATTCCATCCACCTCTTTAGCTCCTTTTTCGTAAA
>PMYF01000608.1:2326-6796 GCA_003171295.1 Acidobacteriota bacterium
GCCTCGTACTCTGCGGCCACCAGGAAACGAATGGCACGTACCAACTCTTCGTCGGTCAGTTTGCGTTCATTGGCGAGACCGGAAAACGGTGCTCCAAAATCTGGCATGACAGGAAGCCTCCCTGAATAGGTATTAGGAAAGGAATGCTTATCCCTCTTTTGCAAAGGCCATCAGTTCGCTGTTGAACTTCTCTTTTTCCTCCAGGAACAGGGCATGGCCACTCTTTTCGAAGCGAATGATCTTCGAGTTCTTGATACCCCGGGCCATTTCCTCCGCAAAAACAAACGGGCAGACTCTGTCACCGGCCGCGTGAAAAATCGCCGTCGGAACAGCAATCGTTGCCAGCTCAGAGCGCAAATCGGTATCACGCAGTGCGGCAACGCTCTGAGCCATCGCGTATGGCGACGCCTGCATTCCCATCGCGTGAAACCAGGCTGCAAGCCCTGGATTGATAGACGTTTCCGTGAGGCCGAAGATCTTGCCAAAATCGGCAAGCAATTTGGGGCGGTCAATATCCACGGCTTCCATGAGCGCGTCTGCCTCTGACTTCATCAGGCCGTAGGCGTAATCCTCCCGCTTTGTCCAGACCGGCGCCGCCGCACCAAAGAGGGCCAGCTTTGAAACGCGGCTTCCTTTGTGACGAGCCATGTAGTGGATCGCGATGGCTCCGCCCATCGAGTGGCCGCCCAGGGTCACGTCGTTCACATCGAGATGATCTAAAACCGCCTTCAGGTCGTCAGCATACACGTCGTAGTTATAGGGCCCCCAAGGCTTAGCGGATTTGCCGAAGCCCCGCATGGAAATGCTGATGGCCCGAAAACCTTTCTTCGCCAACTCCGTCATCTGGTAGTCATACATGTCGTTCGAGAGGGGCCATCCGGGAATGAGAACAATGGCCCGGCCCTGTCCCCAATCGCGGACATGCAGGCGGATGCCTGGAGCCACTCCAATGTACTCAAGACAAGTTGGTTCAACTGCCTTGTCCCGATCGGACCGAGGCGGTGTGACATTCATGGTTTCCACCTTCTTAATTGGAATTTCCGTTTTGAGTATGCGGCCAAGCGATAACGTCCGCCTGTTCGTCTCAGTATGCTACGCTCGAGCCTGTTTCTGGTTTCGAGTCCAAAGTCTTTTCGGCGGCCGCCAGAAAATCCTAAGAGCCCCAAGCTGACGTCCTTCCAACCAATTCCTCAGACTCTTTTGCCTTGGCAAGGAACCAGCTCGATTGCCGGTTCCTCTCAAGGCCTCTTGCAGCTCACTGCTTCGGCGGACAGACGAGACTACGGGGACTCAACTACTTTGGGTTTTCCGTTTTCTCAGGTTGCTCATTCTTTTCGCGGTCTCCGCGGTCGCTGTCGGGAGAGACAGCTTCTTTGACCCCCTTGCCGATTTTCTTGCCCGCTCGGCCTATACCCTTACCCATTTCCTTGCCTGCTGCGACGGGTTTACCTTCCTTCATCTCGTGGCCGAGTTCCTTGCCACCCGCTCCAACCTCTTGGCCGGCGCCCTTAAAATTGCCGCCTTCCGACTCCGGTCCCACTCCGAGTTTGCCCGCCGTCTCGCCATCCAGACGTCCTGTAACCGGCAGGTTCTCCGACTTCTGGTATTGGCTGATGGCTTCTCGGGTTTGGGGGCCCATGCGGCCATCGACGGACGCCGTGTAGTAGCCTTTATCGCGCAGCGACTCCTGCACCTTCTTGATATCGCCACGATCCTGCGCGGAAGCGAGCGGCGTCACGCTTAGTCCTAACATCCCAGTCATCAGAAGGGTGAAGATAACCCTGGTCCACACTGCTTTCTTGTTTAGAGACATTTTACTCCTCCATTTTGAACGTGATTGCTTGTTTGCTATCCCCTGGAGCACGTAGCTCTCACTTCGACGACGTGGCCTTTGGGTTCTTAATCTCCAACTCGTTCACCACCTGCTTCACATTTGGAACTGAAGAAGTGACCTTTTCAACCGAAGCGCGCTGGCTCTTTGAGTTGACCTCACCGGTTAGCGTGACGACCCCATTCTTGACATCGAATTTCACGCCCTTGTGAAGCCTATTTGTGATGAGCGCGGCGTCTAAGCTTTTCTCGATGCTCGTGTCCAGATCAGAGTTCACCGCCTTCGCCTCGCTTTCGACACCGGGAGGAGTCACGGCAATCTGATTCGCGACAACCTGCCCGGCTGCGATTGACTTTGCGAGAGACTCGGCTTGTAGCTTGTCCGCGTCAGCTGCGACGTTACCGCCCAGAGTCACTACGCCCTTGTCGCGATCCTGACTTACGGTGACATCTTTGAGGCCAGCCTGATCGAGCGATTTGCGGATGCTGTCAGAAACATCGGGCGACTTCGTGGCCGTCGAACAAGCTACGAGGATCCCGACTACAAGCAGAGCGAGCAGGTTTAAGCACAGTTTGTACGTTTTCATATTTCTCCTTTGATGGGATGTAGGATTCGGACCTCCAGTCCCTGGTCTCTGTCATTTATTGCCGGTTCATCCATCTGGGCTCCTGCAGCCTCGGCAGCATGGTGGCCTGCATGCTCCTCATGTGCACAAACCGTGTGAACTCTTCCAGAAGGCCAGCCGGGCGCTCTGCCCCCGATTCCCACCTAGAGGCTGTCATCGAAGCTGTCTCCGTTCCGATCCCAGGATTGTTTGAACAATTCTGTGCGGCCAAGTGTGAGTTTTCGCGGACGGAACAACCCCTCAGACAATTGCCGCCTGAACGATCACCCGCCGAGCCGGCCCAGCACCGCCCGCATTCTGCCCCCCTTTCTTTCCACTGTCTGTGCTGTTTTGCTCATTGCACTGGTCAAAATAAGTCACCACCCATGCCCCCGATCCTTCCATGGCCTTAACCTATACGAAGGTGTGCACAAATGCTCAGACGCCTGGTCACAATCGGGCAGACAGCCGCCTTTGTTGCGTCCATGATGATGTTGTTGTTGCTTGTGGGAAACAGGAGGGCTGCCGTTTGGATGAATCCAGCAGCTTCCTCTTAGAACTGAGGTGAAACATGGGAACTGTATTAATTGTTATCTTGGTGTTGTTTTTGCTTGGCGGCGGAGGCTGGGGATATTCTCGCTGGCGAGGATAGCATCCGGTGATGCTTCGCCAGCGGTCCAAACAAACATCTGACCGTTTGGTCAGGTGTGAACAAACAATTTATTCCGGAAGCACGCACGCTGCAAACAGATCGCTGGCGTGCAGAGTCGAACCGGCAGAGTATCCCGGGATTTCCAGTCGGCGATGATCCTCTACCCCGCCATCCGACCGTGTGAAAATGAGAGTCGGGGTGGGGGATCGGCGGCGCGCCCGCTCCAAATGCGAATCGAAAGCCGCGTTACGCGTGGTGAGCACTTTTGACCAACCGCGTGAGCATTCATGACTAGACTCGCGAAAGCCCCCAAGGTAAAAGGGAGTGCCTCTAGAAGGATCTATGGAAAGCGGATGTCGCTGCCGGGTTCCCTCCCCGAGGGCGCGCCCGGCAGAAACCAGAAGGAGAATGCAACATGTCAGGAAAAATAGTCAAAGCCACGTTCTGGGCCGTTCTCCTAGCCAGCGCGCTAGGGATCTGCTCGATGTTGGTTATCACACAAAAGTTATCCGGGCAAGAGGCCACTCCGGCGCCTGATAACACAAAAGTGAACAAGCGGGACCAGAGTAAGACGGAGCCTACGGCGGACCAACAAAAGGAAAACCCTACCGACCGTGACATCACTCGGCGAATTCGCCGGGCCGTCATGCAAGACAAATCACTCTCCAGTTACGCTCACAACGTGAAGATCATTACTCAGGACGGGATGGTCACCTTGAAAGGACCGGTCCGGTCCGAAGAGGACAAGCGGGCTATTGAAGCGAAAGCCAAGGAAGTCGCAGGCGAAGACAAGGTAACCAGCGAACTGGAAGTAAAGCCGAAAACATAGATTTCAAATCCAAAAGGAGTGTGCGACATGGCAGGAAAAAACACAGCAGTCTTCGGTATCTATCCGACGTATGCAAGCGTCGAAAGTGGAGTCCAAGCGCTTCAGACAGCCGGATTCCGGAATGAAGACATCTCTGTTCTCATGCCTGAGAACGTCGGCTCGAAGGACTTTGCCCATGAGAAAGGAACCAAGGCGCCGGAAGGAGCCGCGACAGGCGCTGGGGCGGGAGCGATGGTCGGTGGGGCGCTGGGAGTGCTGGCGGGAATCGGGCTGCTGGCGATTCCTGGCCTAGGTCCATTCATCGCTGCCGGGCCCATCATGGCGGGACTGGCCGGGCTGGGCGTGGGCGGGGTAGTTGGCGGGATCGCTGGTGCCCTGATTGGCATGGGAATACCCGAATATGTGGCCAAGAGATACGAAGGTCGCGTCAAAGAGGGTGGGATCCTGCTCTCCGTCCATTCTGACAGTTCCGACTGGACGAAGCGTGCCAAGGAGATCTTGGAGCGCACCGGCGCCCAGGATATCTCGTCAACCGGGGAAGCAAGCGCTGACTA
>PMYF01000975.1:0-270 GCA_003171295.1 Acidobacteriota bacterium
AGGAAAGGGAAGTTGCGCGCCGCCGGTGCTTGCGGGCGCCGCTCCTCGGGATACTGAACGGTCACGAGCCGGTCATCGTTGACATAGCTGCCCAGGAAATTTCGCGCCGTCTCCGCCATGCCCTTGAGGAGGCCTTCACCCAGCATGGGAGCGCTCATCGGTCCACCTCGCCCATCACGATGTCCACGCTGCCCAGGATGATGACCACGTCGGCGACGTGATGCCCGAGGCACATGTCCTCCAGAATGGTCAGATTCATGAAGCTCGGCG
>PMYF01000975.1:320-2615 GCA_003171295.1 Acidobacteriota bacterium
ATCTTGAGGGACTCGCGCATCTCCAGGATACGGACCATGTAGCGGTCATAGACGTCGCCGTGCTCGCCCAGCGGCACGCGGAAGCTGAACCGGTCGTAGATGCCGTATTTATCCACCTTTCGCACGTCGTAGTTGACGCCGCTGGCGCGGAGCATCGGACCGGTGATGCTAGCGTTAACGGCGAGTTCTCCCGACAGGCGACCGACACCTTGCGTGCGCGACATGAGGATTTCATTCCCGGTCAGCAGGGCTTCATACTCGTCAAGGAAGCGCGGGAATTCGCCTACCACCTGCTTCGCCTGTTCGAGCCAGCCCGGCGGCAGGTCACAACGGCAACCGCCGAAGCGCATGTAATTGCACATCATCCGCGCCCCGGTGAGGGACTCGAAGAGGTCGAGGATCTTTTCACGCTCGCGGAAGGCATACATCAGCGGCGTGCCGGAAGCGCCCATATCCTGGAGGAGGAAGCCGACGAGGGAGACGTGGTTCTGAAGGCGGGTCAACTCAGCGGTGATCACCCGGATATATTCCGCGCGCTCAGGCGCTTGCAGCCCGGTCAGCTTCTCGACCGCAAGCGCATAGGCCCAGTTATTGGTCAGCGAACAAAAATAATCCAGCCGGTCAGTGTAAGGCATGGACCCGAGGTAAGTCGTGTTCTCGCCGATCTTCTCGTGGTTGCGATGCAGGTAACCGAACACAGGCTTGAGCTTCACCACCCGCTCGCCATCCAGTGCGACGTCCATCCGAAACACGCCATGAGTCGAGGGGTGCTGCGGCCCCATCGAGATTTCGAGCAACTCGCCTTCCAGAGAGCCGTCAGGCGACGGCTTGGGACGAAGCTCGTAATTCCTCGGTGGCTGTCCGGCTTTGAGATCGTCGGTTATCGCGTCCATAGCCTTAGGCAGCCGAAATTGAACGCCGGATTTCCTCCATAAGTGGCAGCGTCCCATGGCGCCGGCACCATTCCTCAACGTAGGGCCAATCGAGTTTGTTTTGTTGCACTGCCATGACGTCTCGCGCGTCATCCTTGTCCTTGCCCCGCGCCCAACGGAGTTTGGTGATAACAACGTCCTCCGGTGAGGGCAGCCAAACCCGTCGTTCAAACATTTGCACCTCTCGCCGCCGCGAAAATCGGGCTTGATCGTGTGGATCTTGCGACAGGAGGAACAGCTCCACTTTGAAGGTCTTCTTCTTATGGCGGAGCACCTGGCGAAACGTGCTGGTGTTTGTCTCGAACGAGAGTTGCGGTTCGAGAACGAAGTCTTCGCCCAATTGCTGCGCAAAGTCTGGCCCGACGGCGCGCTGGGACTGCATCACGAAATCCGCATCCTTGGTCGAACGTGGAATGCCATAATAATTGCTGGCGAAAGAACCAGATAGCAGGAAGGGAATGCCACAGGCTTCCAGGACGTTCGCCACGCGCAAGGTGATGCTCTCCCCTGCGGTCATGCCCGCTTCTCCATTCGCTCGCGCAATTCCAGTCTCTCCTCAAGGATCTTTAAGCTTTCCTCCTCGCTGACGCCGGGGAATTGGTCGCGGATGCCAGCAAGCGTAATGGCGCATGCATAGTCAAAAAGCTCCTCGCCTGCGAGCAACTTCTCCTCAGGCGGCATCGCGCGGGCTTCAATCACACGCTCGCGGTAGAGATCCTCTGCGAGCCTCTGGATTTGAGCGTCAGCCGTGACTGGCCGGCTCTCCGGCGCTGTGATCTCTATGTTGCTCATAGCTGCAAGCTACTCGGAAAACGCCCTGCCAACCATGTCCTGGGCCGGTCGGTTTGATTCGCAACATTCACAAAAAAGGTTGTGTTCATCCAGGGTAATGCGGCCGCGCCTTTTCCAGCACGTCATCGTGCGGTGTCGGCTCGTACTCGTAATCATCCGGTTCCACGTAGTCCTTGCGCATCGGGAAATCCCGGTAGCCGTCCCACATCAGGATGCGCCGCAAATCGGGATGCCCCTCGAAGGTGATGCCGTAGAGGTCGTAAGCCTCGCGCTCCTGAAACTCGGCGCCGCGCCAAACGGGCGTGAGCGAAGGCACGCGCGCGTCGTCCGATCGGTTCGCTGTGCGCAGCCGCAGGATGAGGGGGCCGTGCTTCAGTTCCATCGAATAAAGATGATACACCACTTCAAGATAGCCTGCTCTCTTGTGCTCGATCGTCTCCTCAATTTCCCGCTCTACCCCTTCAATGACCTGCTTCACCTTGCGCTTCTCCTGAACCACCGCGTCCAGCCAGTCGATGCCCGTGACGTTAGAGGCGTAGTCCAGCCGTAAGGCCGGGTCATCCCGCAGAAA
>PMYF01000237.1 GCA_003171295.1 Acidobacteriota bacterium
TGCGGATTCGTCGGTAAACACTAGAGGCTATTTCAAAACCCTCCGCAGGACGATGATAAGGCAGGCGATATGAACAAACGCCTGGTAGATGGTGGGGGAGTGGTCATAGCGCACGACGAGTCGGCGGAAGTTGCCGAGCCAAGCGAAGGTGCGCTCCACCCTCCAGCGTCGCTTGTAGCGTCGCAGGACGCGTCCATCTTGAGGCGGTGTATGACAGCGGTTCGAGCGATGGGGTGCGATCACTAAGATGCCCCGCCATCGCAGCCGCCCGCGCAACGCGTCGCTGTCGTAGCCTTTGTCCGCGATCACCCGCTGGGGCTTCTGTCGGGGTCGGCCGGCTCGATGACGCCGGGCGACGCGAATCGTCCCCAGCGTTTCCTCCACGAGCCGGATCTCACTGGGAGAGGCCCAGTAAAGTCGCATTCCCAGAGGAGGACCCGTGCCGTCGACCACACCACCATCCGCTTCGTCCCCTTGCCCCGCTTGGCTTTCCCGACCGCAGAGTCCCTTTTTTGGCCGGGGCAAAACTCCCGTCCAAAAACGGCTCGCTCCACTTCAGCTGCTTGCGTTCATTCAATTCCGCTAGGAACGTTCGCCAAATGCGCAGCCAGACGCCTTGCTCCTCCCAGACGCGCAGCCGCCGCCAGCACGTCGATGGAGAGGGAAATTCGCTGGGCAGGTCCTGCCAGCGAGCCCCGCTGCGCAGGATCCACAGGATGCCTTCCAACACCCTGCGGTTCGCCGCCGGAGGCCGACCCCCGCGCCCATGTCGCCGCCGTCGAGGGAGCAAGGGCTCGATCTTCTGCCACTGCGCGTCGGTCAGTAATCGACCGTACCGCCGCATTCGCCCTCCCCCTGGCGCTGTTTCCCCTCCAAGGGAAGTACAACTAACGCAAAATTAACGCGTGGGCCAGCTTCCAGATAGGTCTGCGCGCCGGGTCTGGTTTCTCCAACGGTGACCCAGGTTCTTCAGCAGCCTGGTATCAACGCAAGCAGACATGCCGGGCGTTTAGACATCTGGTTATGCTTCCTGCATAATTAAGAAGCACGGAATTCCGGGCTCCGTCTCACTTTTCCAAAATGTTGACTTCGCGGATTTCCCCCTCGGCCAGAGGTACGCGCAGGGTCTTAATTTCTAAAGGCCGGAAGTTCCCCGTCCATCGCCGATTAACCAACCCAAGGTCCAGCGTGGCCTTGGCCGGCCGCCCTGCCGTCTCATAGCACCGGATAATCAAGTCATCTCCCTCTTCTGCTTTCTTCAGCACCGACACCACCACATTCGGCACGTCCACGGAAAGAAACGAGGCAGATTGCGGCCGGTTTCCGGAGTGGATTCCCTGGTAGAGAACCGGCAAGGGCGCCGTAAACTCTTCCGCCATGCGTACAATCCCTGCATCCTGCCACGCGCCAGAATGAGGCGCCAGCAACATTCGGAACGTCTGCGTGCCCTGGTCTTGCCAGAAGTACTCTCCGTCAGGCTTCAACTCATGCTCGAATTGTGCAAAGACGGGGCTCCGCACGATCGAGATTCGCATTTCGTTGTCTTGCACGCTGTAACCATACTTGGCATCATTTATGACGGTCAAACCATACTCGCCCCTTGCCCGCTGACCGGAAACGTCAATCCATCTCTGGCCTGGATCCTCGTTTCCATTTGCCTTTCGCACCTTGTAACCGTAGGCAATTTCATAAGTGGGCTGCGGGTTCTGCACGTCCACGGGGAAGGAAAACTTCAGAATCTTTAGGTGCTCGTGCCAATCCAGGGAGACACGCGCTTCGAGGGTCCGCGCTCCGGCATATAGCACCCAGTCCGTTTCCAGGGAAGATGCGCCATAACTCGAACGCACCCGAAGGGTGGCACGCAGCGGCCCATTCTCCAGCACGTGGAAATGGGCGTGGTCAAACACCCCGATTTCCTTGGTATAGGCTTTCACGTCGTGGCTCCACGTGTCGCTGGGATCGTCCAGGACCACGGCGCGCCCCCGTCCATTACCAAACACCTCGGCTTTCGCGTCCTTGTCATAAATCGAATAGGTGCCGTCATCGGCGAAACGCACCCTAAGGTGTTCGTTCTCGAGTTCGTTCCCCTGGGCATGCACGGGTGACTCCGGAGCGGCAGCCGCGGCCACCTTCCGCAATTGGAATTGCCGGTATCCGAAGGCCGGTACGGGCGCGCGAAACACCAGGCGCTTCCGGTCATCAATCGTGGTGGTGGCCTGCGTCCATTGGTGGGCGATCTCGCGCCCCTGATCATCGACAAGGGAAGAATTCGTTTGCACGGATTGAGATTCCGGCGTCGCTCCCGAAGTCCACTCCCAACCCAGTTCGTACTCGACGTTCAGGTTGGCATCCCAGGCATGAGGATTAAAGACCACCATATACTCCGTCTTCGGATCGAGTGTGGGAATTTGCCAGGCGATCTTCTCCGCAGCGCGATAGATAGCTTGGTCGGCCACTTCCTGCGCGTATCCGTACACCCCTTTCGCCACCACATAGTGAGAAGGAAGGGCGGTGCCCGCCATGCCGTCGTGGAACTGCATGAAGAGTACTTTCTTCCACGCCGCTGTAAATTCCGCCTGGGGATAATCAAAACCCGCCACAGCTGCCGCCAGAGCTGCCATCTTCTCGCCGGCAACAAGCGCCGCTTCCGCAGCGCGGTTGTTCTTCTTGATCTCCGAAACGGCCGTGTAGCAACCCACCGAATGATGTTGGAGATCATCAGCCACGACCGGGAGATTGGCGAGTTTGCTGACCTCGTCAAAGTATCGATACGGCGTGCTGAAAAGAACTGTGGGGGCGCCTGGCTGCTTCTGCACGTCCAGAATGGATTGGATATTCACCTTAGTCGGGCCGCCCCCGTGATCACCCGCACCATAAAAGACCATCAAATCCTTGGTGGGCTCCTGGAGTTCCGAAACCACTCCGTGCAACCGGCCTACCACCGGGCCCCAATAGTCTCCATATGCGAACGGAATCCGGTAGGCAAGAACTCGTGTCCCGTCGGCGCCTTCCCACCAAAATAGGTCCGCGGGAAGGTTCTTCTCGTGAGGTTGGGGACGCATGAAGATATACTTCTCCATTCCCTGGAGCTTTAGAATCTGGGGCAACGTGCCTGGATGGCCGAATGAATCAGGGTTGTAACCGATCTCGGCGATGCGCCCAAATAATTGTTGAAACAGCCTCTGCGTATAGAGCCCCTGCCTGGCCAGCGACTCGCCATTCGGGATGTTCACGTCGGGCTCGATCCACCATCCCCCCACGATTGCCCATCGCCCCTCTTCCACCCGCTTGCGAATCTCTTCCATCATCCTGGGATCCGTTTGGGCCACCCACTCATAGAACAAGCCCGAACTGGCAGTGAAAGTGAAGTCTGGATACTCATTCATGCGGTTGAGAACAGACCGGAATGTGCTGTGCACGGCGGCCATGGCCTCAGACCAAGGCCAGAGCCACGGGGCATCGATGTGTGCGTTCCCGATTACGTGCAATCGGTACTGCGAGGCTTGCGGCGGCCAGGAAGTTGCGGACTGCGAAGCTGGAGATTGCGCCTTAGCGTTCAATGCCAGCAAACAAAATAAGAAAAGAAAACAAGGTGCAATATACGAACGGACTGCCTGCGTTATCATGAAATGTCTCCTTTTAAGAGTGCTCCTGGGGGTATTGGGGGGGGGGACGACAGAATCACGCGTACTTCAACGGTCGCCCTCGAAGGCCTTTCAGCGCGTCTGGTCCGAAGAGGCCGAGGGTGTCTCGATCCTTGATTGATTCGCACGACGGTATTATGCCTCAATGTCCACTCATCTATTACTTCTTATAAAG
>PMYF01000812.1 GCA_003171295.1 Acidobacteriota bacterium
ATATTATGGCGATACCCGTATCCTCCGGCAGCATTATGACCGCATGCGACAATGGCTGGAGCATTTGCGCCGTTTGGCCCAAAATCACATTATCTCCGAGGGATTGGGCGATTGGTGCCCGCCGGGCAGCGTCGAGCCCAAAGAGACACCGGTTCCTCTGACTTCGACAGCTTACTTCTACCTCGACACCCAAATCCTGAGTGAAGTCGCGAGGATCCTCGGCGAACCGGCAGACGCCGCGGACTACCGGGCGCTGGCCGGGAAAATCCATCAAGCCTTCAACCAGAAATTCTTTCTGACGAACGAATTGAGCTACGGCAGCCAGACGGGTGACAGCGTTGCCCTGCGTCTGGGGCTCGTGCCGGCAGCCGCTCGGGTGCAAGTCGCCTCCAGCCTCCGGCAGGATGTTGTCACGAAACACGGTGGCCACTTTTCCACCGGCATTACCGGCAGCCGCTGCCTCTACTGGGCACTCGGTGAATACGGTCACGGAGAGGTCGCCTTGGAGATACTTCGCGCGCAGACTTACCCGAGCATCGGCTACCTGTTTTCGCTCGGCGCGACCACCTTCTGGGAAACCTGGGGCGAGCCGGAACTGGATCGGCAACATGGCCCGCGCTCCGGCAACCATCCCATGCAAGGCGCCTTCGATGCCTGGTTCTACGAGGGGCTGGCAGGAATTTATCCGGATCCTGACGAGCCCGGATTCCGGCACACGATTCTGCGGCCGCAAGTCGTCGAGGGCCTCGGCCAAGTGCGAGCGGCGTACGATTCCATCCAGGGCAGAATCGTGAGCGCGTGGCGGCTCGAGAACCAGCAGTTCGAATGGCACGTCCGCGTCCCCGCCAACACACGGGCCACGGTTCATCTGCCATGCGACGATTCCCGTACCGCCACCGAAGGTGGACGGCCCGTGCAGGAAGTTCGGGAGATCTTATGGCGCGGCTGGAAGTCTGGCCGGGCGATTTTGGAAATCGGCTCAGGTGAGTACGATTTTGCTTCGCAACTGACCGGGAGGCCGCCGGCGCCGGAGTCCGGTGAATCCCTCGGGCCTTGGTGGTGAAAGCAAGCATATTCCCGCCCGGCGCCGCTGCCCCCAGGGCCGGCTGATCTCCAACGGGCTGATTGGACGGCGGAGTTACGGCGTCACCCGCAGCGTCCCCTGGAGAGGAATATCCTGGGACGACTTTCCCACCATGATTTGGAAGTCGCCGGGCACGACGACCCAGTGCAGATCGCGGTCGAGCAACTGCAAATCGGCGGGGGTGAGGGTAAAGGTCACGGTTTTCGTCTCGCCGGGAGCCAGCGCCACCCGCTGGAAGCCCCGCAGTTGCTTGACGGGGATGGAAACCGGGGCGACTGCCTCGTGCAGATAAAGCTGCACGGTCTCCTCCCCCGCCCGATCGCCGGCATTCTTCACATCCACGCGGACCTGTGCGTTGCCCCCGGGGTGGATCTCAGATGGGTTAATTAACAAATTACTATGCTCATATCTGGTATAGCTTAGGCCATATCCAAAGGGATAGAGGGGCGCGGCCGGCATGTCGATATAGCCGCCGCCGGAAAATTTCATCCACCAGGCCTTGGAAGGCTTGTAGTTGTAGTAAACCGGCAACTGGCCGACGTGGCGCGGGATGGTAATGGCCAGCCGCCCGCTGGGATTCAAGTCTCCAAACAGCGCGTCCGCGACCGCTTCACCGCCGCGCTCGCCCGGCTGCCACGCTTCCACAAGGGCGGGCACGTTCTCGGCCGTCCAGCGGGTCGAGAGCGGACGGCCGTTGATGAGAACCACCACAACCGGCGTGCCGGTTTCGTATACCGCCTTGATCAGGTCCTCCTGGACTCCGGTGAGGTCCAGGCTGGCCACGTCCGACCCTTCCCCGTCCGTCGATTCCTCGCCCTCCTTACTGCGTTGTTTTTCGCCCACCACGACGATGGCAACTTCCGCATGCTTCGCGGCCTGCGTGGCTTCCGCAAACCCGCTTTTGTCGCTGCCCATCACGGCGCAGCCGGGCGCGTAAACCACTTGGGTTTGCTGCCCGACTTTGGCCTTGATCCCCTCCAGCACCGTGACGACATGCTGCGGCACTTTGTGGGGCGAGTAATCCCCGAGCTGGCTGGTGACGTCGTCAGCATCGGGGCCGATCACGGCAAGGGATTTCAAATTCTTGCGCAGGGGCAGCAGGGCCTTCTCATTTTTCAGC
Source organism: Acidobacteriota bacterium (assembly GCA_003171295.1). Lineage (GTDB taxonomy): Bacteria > Acidobacteriota > Terriglobia > UBA7540 > UBA7540 > Bog-366. The sequence goes on from PMYF01000812.1 coordinate 2,205, forward strand.
AACACAATCCCTTCACGGGCGGCCCGCAAGGCCAGGTCCTGGTAGGCGGGCGCGTGCACGGTGCGAACTGCATTCTCCACGTCAACGGTGGGGTTGTCAAAGAGCCCCAAACGGAATTTCTGTTCCAGGACGCGCCGCACCGCCCGGTCCACCAGCGCCATGGGGACTTTGCCCTCTTTCACGTTTTCAATCAGCGGCTTCATGTACGCCGCCTCGTAGGTGACATTGACATCGACCCCGGCTTTGAGGGCGAGCGCCCCCGCCTCCTTTTGCGTTGCGGCTACCCCTTCATAGACTAGCGTGCGGAAGCCATTCCCTTCGCTAAGCACGAGGCCATGGAACCCCAACTCCTCATGCAGAATGCGGGTCAGGATCTTTTCCGAGGAGTGATTCGGCACGTCGTCGATCTCCGGGTAGGTGGCCATGACGGCCAGGGCGCCAGCCTCCTTAACGCCGGCGACCCAGGGAATCAGGAAGGTCTCGCGCAGGCTGCGCTCGGAAATCTCCATGGCACCGCGTTCCATGCCGCTGGCGGGCTGGCTCTGACCCGGATAGTGGCAGAGCACCGCCACGACCTTGTCTTTCGCGGCCACGCTATAACCTTGGGCTCCGCGCACGATGGACGTCGCGATGCGCCCGCACAAATAGGGATCCTCGCTGTATCCCTCCATGTTTCTTCCCAGGCGCGGATCGCGATTGGGCTCAATGACCAGCGTGCACAATTCATGCACGCCAATCGAGCGCGCTTCCGCGGCTGCCGCCGCGTAAATGGCCTTCACCAAATCCATGTCGAAGGTGCTACCGAGCGCGAGACCTTCCGGAAAAACCGTCGCGCCTGGGAACATGCCGCCGTGCGTGCCTTCTTCGGTCAGGAGCAGTGGGATCTTCAGCCGTGTTTTCTTGGTAGCAATGTCCTGGAGCTGGTTGATGTACTCAGCCTGCTGGCGCGCGTCATCAAACAGAATGGTGGTCGCGAGTGCGAAGAAGCCACCCCCGGGACCGATGTCGTCCGTATAGGTTCCCTCCGCGAACCGCTTGCACGCCTCAATCTTGAGAGCACGGTCCTTGCCGAGTTGGTCGACAAAAACCACCGGCATGTTGAGCTGGCCGACTTTCTCCGGGAGGGTCATGCGGCTGAGCAGGTCGTTGATCCGCTCCGCGACCGGCTGCCTCGAGTCGAGGTAAATCGGCAAATCGCCGCCGGCTTGCGCCCCCAACGCAGAGCCCCATGCCAGGAGCGAAACGATCAGCAGACTGCACACCACCAGCGATTTCTGAAAAGCCATTCCTCACCCCGCGAAGGCTAAGCTTCTTGCCGGTCGCTACATCGGACGACCTCAGATCCTGGCAGGGTGCGGAAAAACCCTGGCGGACGGCGTACCGGCGATTTTATATCGCCGCAACGGCTATGTGGCATGGTGCGATAACCGCATTTCCTTTCAATAACATTCAAGG
>PMYF01000635.1:0-7321 GCA_003171295.1 Acidobacteriota bacterium
GCCGCGAGTGGCGTCGACCTGGTCCTGGTCTGCGGCGGCGATGGGACCATTAACGAAGTGATTAATGGCCTGGCGCCGAGCCGGATTCCACTGGGCATTCTTCCTGGCGGCACCGCCAACATCCTGGCCAGGGAATTGCGGCTTCCTCACAGTGCGGTCCGCGCGGCCCGCCAGCTTCCAGGTTGGTCATCGCGCCGGATTGCCCTGGGGCGGGCCCGCTGGGGAGGCGCGCCGTCTCCCGAGGAGAGCAGCAATCCCGCGGCGGATGCCTCCTGCCGGTATTACGTGAGTGTGGCCGGTATCGGCTTTGACGCCCACATTGTTTACAAGCTTTCTGCGCAACTTAAAATGGGTTTTGGAGTGGCTGGGTATGTGATGGAAGCCCTTCGCCAGCTCCTGCGCTACCCGTTCCCGAGATTCTCATGCCGGCTGGACGGTCTCGAGCGCCAGGGCACTTTCGCTGTTGTGCATCGCACCCGGCTCTATGCCGGCTGGCTGCACCTGGCGCCCAGCGCTGATCTTTTTGCGCCGCGCTTCGCGGTGTGTTCATTCTCAAGCCGCAGCCGTGGCCGGTATCTGGTTTACGCATTGGCCGTGCTGGCGCGCCAGCACTTGCGTCTGCACGATGTTCAGCTTGACCATGGCGCCCAGGTGGTTTGCACCGCCGGGCGCTCTGCGGCGACTATTCGCTTCGAGCTGGATGGCGAACTGGTGGGCGCGCTGCCCGTCACGTTTGACATTGTGCCGGATGCGCTAACCCTCCTCGTGCCCTGATGCGAAGCTGGCAAGTCGAAAATCGAAACTTGCCAGGCATTTCGGCTACAATCCTGGTTCCACGGCTTAGGTTTCGAGTTTCGTTTTTCGATTTTCGGCCTCTCGCATGGATAATCTGACTCACACCCTTACCGCGGTCGCCATCAGCCACGCGGGGCTCAACCGCAAGACGCGCTTTGCCACGCTTGCCTTGATTCTGGGCGCCAATGCGCCGGACCTCGACCTGGTGGCGGGCCTCAAGGATGGTGCAGCCTACCTGAAATACCATCGGGGCATCACCCATTCTTTCCTGGGCATCGTCGTTCTAGCCATTATGATATGGGGTGTTGTGTATTGGGTGGGAAAGAGGATTCGGCCCAAGCCCAATCTCTCCCTGAACGCCCCCTGGCTGCTTCTGGTAGCTCTCCTGGGAACCGCCAGCCACCTCTTGCTCGACTTCACCAATTCTTATGGGGTACGTCCCTTCCTGCCCTTCAGTGCACGCTGGTATGCGTGGGACATCATGTTTATTGTCGACCCGCTCCTGCTCATCTTGCTCACCCTCGGGTTGGGAGTGCCCTGGCTGCTACGGCTCGTCTCAGAGGAAGTCGGGGCGCGCAAGTCGCGCCTGACTCGGGGCGCGATCTTCTCCCTCTGCGCGCTTGCGGCATTGTGGGGATTGCGCGACTTTGCCCACCGGCGCGCCCTGAGCATCCTCGATAGCCGAACCTACGCCGACGAGAACCCGCAGCGGCTGGGCGCCTTCCCTTCACCGATAAATCCGTTCGTCTGGACAGGGGTCGTTGAAACCGAGGCGTTCCTTCACGTCTTGCGTGTGAACGCGCTGGATCCGAATAGTCCGCCGGAAGAAGTGGGAACTTTCAACAAGCCGGAGGCTTCGCCTGCTCTCGAAGCTGCCGGGAAGACCCGCACCGGCCGGATTTTCATGGATGTTGCGCGCTTCCCGTGGGGGCATGTGGGGGAAAGTGAAGACGGCTTTCTCGTGAGCCTGCGTGATTTGAGGTACTATACCGGCCCAGCCCAGTCCCGGAATTTCGTCGCGGACATTGAACTGGACAAGAATCTGCGATCCCGCTCAGAATCCTTCCGCTTCACCGCACTCCTGCGGCCCGGCGAGGATTGAATCCCGTCGAGATCTATTTCTGTTGCACAGCCTGCGACGCGTTCCCGCCGTACCGGCGCTTCCACCAGCGGTGGAGTATGACCAACCCCACCACCAGGACTACGCTCGCGAGCGACGCCCAGCCCAGATTGTGGCGCAAGTAGTCCTGGGCCAGGACGCCGTAGCGCGCGCCGAGCCACGCGTCTGCGGCAAACCTCAGCCCGCGGCCGGCAAGCAATGCCAGGCCGAAACGGAGCGCATTAACGCGCAGCAGGCCGGCCGCCAGGATGAAAACCTTCAGGGGCGCCGGCGGTGGCAGCAGCGCCGCCACGAGAATCGCCACGAAATCGTTCCGTTCCAGCCAGGGTTGGACGCGGGCGAGGGCCGCCGGCGGGGTCTTGCGCCAGAAGAACCTTCCACCTTCCCGCGCGACTCCATACACAACGTACGCTCCGCAAATCGAACCCAGCGTGCTTGCGAGCGCATAGAAAGGCCACCAAGCGGGCCGCTTGCTAGCCATCACAATCAGGGACAAATCATTCAGGACAGGAAAAGGAATGAATGAGGAGTCTAGAAACGACATGGCGAAAAGTCCCCAAGCCCCGTAGAGGACCAACACATGGCCGAGTTTGGCAGAGAGGTACTTCAGCATGCTCGCAACTTCGCACCCCGCGATGAGGGTTGCTCATTCTACGCGGTCCCCTGCAGCCCTGCAATGCACAACCGCAGGCGGTACTTAAGCGGGCAATACACGAGCTTGACATGAGCCATTTTATTTCTTAGACTTGCGTCGAAGTAGGGGTTTGCCCGTCGGCGGCTTCATGGGGGGATGATCCGCCTGCGCCAGTCACGGTGAGCTTAGGAGGAAACCAGTGCGTCGAATATTCTTCGCTCTTGCAGTAGTGTTTCTCGCAGCCTCGGCGATTGTCCCTTTCGCCCAGGAAACTCAAACCACCTCGCTGGCGCCTATCCCCGCCGCTACCCGTTCGCAGGCGGATTGCACAGGCTTCATCGCCAGCCCTCCCCTTCCCAATGACCTCTCCGTGATTGGCGGAGAGGATGACGATACCCACTCGGTAGTCCGCCAGTTCATACCCGGCAAGTCCGTTTATCTTTCCAATCACAGCAGGGAAAACGTCGCCGTGGGCGCGGAGTACTCGGTGGTTCGCCCCGCCGGGGAAATTTTCCACACAACGCGATACACGGGCCAGGGAACGGCCCTCGGCAAGGTGGGTAAACCTTACGAAGATATAGGGAGGGTCAAGGTGACCCACGTCAACTCCGAAGGCATCGTGGCGAAAGTCACCTTCGCTTGCGGACCCATTTCCCCCGGCGATCTCCTGATGCCTTTTCAACCCCGGCCCATTCCGGAGTATACGGTCACCAAGCCACTGGACCATTTTGCGCCTCTGGATGCAGACAAACCACAGGGAAGGGTCGCCGCGGCTCGCAGCAACTTTGGCTTTATCGGGAAGTACAACATCGTTTATTTGAATTTAGGTGAAAACACCGGGATCAAGGCCGGGCAGCGGGTCCGCATTTTCAAGGTACTTCCCTCTCACCCGACGGGTTTACTGCAAAGGCAGCAGACGCCGCCGGAGATCCTGGGAGAAGCGGTTGTCCTTTCCGTACAGGCGAAATCCTGCGTGGCCATTGTCGTCGCCAGCTATCGCGAAATCGCTGCGGGCGACGGCGTGCAGTTAGAATAATCCGGGGCGGGAAGACCCCATCCCCCGGGAAGGCAAGGCAGGGCACACGCGGGAGTGCAGACTCTGCGGTGGGCTGCGTTTGCGCCAATGCCCATCGGCATTCAACGTTATGCCGTCCCTAACCTCTCCGTCGCGGCAGGGTAATGTTCCGCAGGTTCTGGCACCACGATGGAGAGTGTGCGTCTGCGATAACGTTCACGCCGCAGGGTGAGCAGCAGGGGCGGCGTCAGTTTCCTCAAAAACTTGCGCCGTGAAAGCTTGAATGCGGGCGCCGTGTTGCCACGCGTCCGGTGGCAATCCTGCCTTCAAACAAGTCTCTTCCAGGAATTGCTCGCGGTTCCAATTCCATTCCACCGCTACCTGGGGCAACAAGAGGCCGTGCTGGGCTCCTCGCGAGATGAGGAGTCCGTGCCGCCCGATCTCAATTTTCTCGGGCGCAATTTCGGTGAGCGGTGAGAGGACGGAAATCTCCAAACTCAGTTCGGGAATTTCCTGGGAAGTAACGGCGGGGAATCGCGGATCGTGCAACGCCGCCGCCACGGCACATTCGCGCACGGTACTGTGGAGCGGCCTGACCGCTTCCACGTAACCGATGCACCCCCGCAGGCGCTTGCCTTTCCGCAGGGTGACAAAGGCGCCGCACGGTTGCCGCAGCGCTTCCGCGGGCTCCGGAATTTCGGCAAGCCGAGGGTGGCCAAGGCATTCCTCAACGGCTTCGCGCGCCATCCGCAGGAGAGTTATCTGATCGGCTTCAGTGAGTGGCAACATCCTTCTCTTCCGGGGCCTTCTCGTCGGCAGGGGTGACCAGCGAACGCCGCGAGGCGCGGTGTTTCACGCGCTCATCCAGGTGCTTCCAGAATTTCCAGAAGTACTGCACTGCCGAGGCCACCGCGAACAGCACGACCATCCATAACAAAACTTCGTCGAGAGGGTGTACAAACGGGTACCGGCGCTCCAGAATGATGAAGGTGATCGCCACCACTTGAGACACCATCTTGGTTTTGCCCAACTCGGAGGGTTCCAGCACCCAGCCCTCCGCGGCGGCGATGGACCGCAATCCCGAGACGGCAAACTCCCTCCCCACGATGATGACCACCATCCAAGCGGGTATGAGTTGGATTTGCACCAAAGAGATGAAGGCGGCCGAGGTCAACAACTTGTCGGCAATGGGATCCAGCAGAATGCCCAACGTGGTAATTTGGGCGCGTTTCCGGGCCAGGTAACCGTCTAACAGGTCCGTGACGGCAGCGAGCAGGAAAACCCCTACCGCCCACAAGTCCATGGTCTCGCCCTTGGTGAGCAACAGAACCACTACCAAGGGGACGAAGAAGATCCGGAGCAAGGTAAGCGAGATGGGGAGATTCATGAACTTTCGACCCCAGCCCTCACCAGGGAGAAATCCCACGGGCCCGGTCGCCAAGTGTGTCGGGGGGGCCAGAGAAATGGGTGCTCCGGCGCCCTCGTTTCACTATAACGGACGCTCCAGAAGGTGTCAACGTTACCCACCGGCGTGGGTAGTGGTGTTCTTCGCGAGGACAAGCTTCGCGGGAATGACCAATGTTTCGAAAGGGATCCCATTCCAAATGACACCAGCACTCCCTGCGTCCGGCAACTTCGTCAGAGCCTTCCGCGTAATGCAACATCTTAATTTCTAACCGTACCCCTGGCTCGAGATTTCGGGCTGGGGCGGCGGATAACTCCCCCGCCGTTAACGTTCGCGGCTGGCGTTGAGCAAGTCCTTGCCGGGCTGGTCGATGACCAGGGTCCGCGTGGGGAAAGGAATCTCGATGCCTTCCTGCTGAAACTTCTTCACGATGCGCTTCCTCAAGTCGCTTTGGACCACGTATTGGTCCTCGTACCGGGCGAGTTGCACGTTGAGGGAAAAACTCATCGCCGAGTCGCCGAATCCCGGGATGAATCGGACGCTCGGGGCGGGATCAGAAAGTAGACCAGCCGTGTGGTCCTGCATGGCTTCCTGCGCGACCTCGAGCAAAACCTTTTCTACCCGTCCGGGGTCTGTGCCGTAAGCCACATTGACCTGCAAGCTGAAACCCATGCGAGGTTGTGGCACGGAAAAGTTGGTGATCACGGCTTTGGCCAGGGTGGAGTTGGGAATCACCACGTAATTATCGCCCAACGTCCGGAGCGTCGTGGAGCGCCACCCGATTCGCAGCACGTACCCCTCCTGGTTGGTATCCAACTTGATGTAGTCACCTGGACCCACGGGCCGGTCTGCCAGCAGATAGAGACCGGAGAAGAAATTACTCAACGTCTCCGACAATGCCAGCGCCACTGCCACGCTGCCCACACCCAGCGTGGTCCAAACGGCGGTCAGGGAAATGCCCAGGTTCTCCAGGAAGATGATGATCGCTAGCAAGGCGAAGAGTGTGCGGATCAGAAACGCCGTGGGCTGCGTCACTCGCTCCAGGGAGGGATTCATCTGGCTCATCCGGCGCAAAGCGAGGATCAAAACCTTGGCGGGAAAGTACGCGACTACCAGCAGGACGAGCGCCAGAATGAGCTTGGAACCAATGTGCTCGTAGCGTGTGGGCAGGGGCAGTGATTCCAGGCCGATGTAAAGGCTGGAAAGCAAGAGTAAGGGAATCGGCAGAGATTCGAGAAACTCGAAGAGGTATTCGCCCCAGCCGTTGCGCAACTTTCTTGTCCAATGGTGCAGGATCCGGTTCAGAATAAAACCCAGCAGCAAGGAGCTGATGATCAGGGCTCCGAACAGGATTGTATAGAAAGTGCTGCGGCTCATGTGGAGCGTCTGCGCTAACTCCTCGATCATGGCATCCTCTCCTGGGGCGGTGAACAAGAAACCAAGATACCCCGCCCCGGCCTTTCACGGCAACCGGCTTTCGTCTGCAGGTTGCGGAAGAGAGCGGGAAGCTTGCGCGCAGAGGACCGAACGCCGTGCGGCCTTATGGGATTCTGCGCTCGCCGCGCCCGGCTCCGTCTGGCAGTTCCAACGAGTTCTTCCGCAACCTGTTAAAATCGTGACGGCCCGGCAATCATCCTCCCCGAATTGCGCATAAGGGATCTGGGGAAGCCCGGACGGGCCTGCCAAGGAGGAGCACCTTGAGAGTTCTCATCCCGAACCTCGGTTCGACCTCGCTGAAATACCAACTCATCGAGAGTCATAACGAAGCAGTGTTGGCGCGCGGAAGTATCGACCGGATTGGCGGCGCCGAGTCGCAGATCATCTCCTGGGAGGCCGGGAGCGCCCAGGAAGCGCGAGCCGTCGGGCATGTTCCTGAGCATCGGGCCGCCATCAAGATCCTCGCGGACCACCTGGCCCGCCTGGGAAGCGGAACCCAGCCGGAGGGTGGGATAGCGGCCGTGGGCTTCAAAGCCGTTCATGGGGGGCCGCGCTACTGCGGGAGTTTTCTCGTGAATGACGATCTGCTCGCCGCCATGCAGGATTTTGTCCCCGTCGCACCGGTTCACAATCCGGTTTACATCCAGGCCATGCAGATCTTCCGCGAAATTCTTCCGGGAGTTCCGATGGTCGCGGTCTTTGAAACCGGTTTCCACGCGACACTGCCGGAGCACGCTTATATCTACGGCGTCCCTTGGGAGTGGGGCGAGAAATACGGCGTCCGCCGGTACGGGTTTCACGGTTCGTCGCACCGCTACATTGCCCAGCGCGTTCCCGATCTGCTCCGCCGCTCGTCCGCGGGCCTGCGCCTGGTCTCGTGCCATCTGGGCGGAAGCTCTTCGCTCTGCGCGATTC
>PMYF01000635.1:7367-7840 GCA_003171295.1 Acidobacteriota bacterium
CTGCCGAAGGACACGCCCGCGCCCGGCTGGCGCTCCAGGTGTTCGTCTATGAATTGAAGAAGCATTTGGGCGCCTACGCGGCCGCCCTGGGCGGTCTTGACGCCGTGGCCTTCGCGGGGGGCATCGGGGAGAACTCCTGGCGGATTCGCGAGCAGGTCTGCTCCGGCCTGGAGTTTCTGGGGCTTCACTTCGACCCGGAAGCAAATCGATTGCCCGCCCAGGGGGATCGAGTGATCTCGGCGCCCGACTCCGCCATCGCGGTTCTCGTGGTGCACACCAACGAGGAGCTGATGGTGGCGCGCGAAACCGTGAAGGTCTTGGCCGCCACGCGCGGCATGACCTAACAGTTTGTTGAAAAGCCCTTTCACGTTGTCATCCTGACCCCTTCGCTGCCATTCTGAGTCCTTCGCTGTCATCCTGAGCCCATTCGCTGCGCTCAGGGTAAACTCCGTGAAGAATCTGCTTTTGAAACG
>PMYF01000925.1 GCA_003171295.1 Acidobacteriota bacterium
CGCGCTTTTTCGAGTTTCGAACCGGCGTCGGCGCCTACCACCACGTAATCGGTCTTCTTGCTCACGGACCCGGTCACGCGCCCGCCCGCTTCCTCGATCATCTGTTTCGCCACGTCGCGTGAATAATTCGGCAGGGTGCCGGTCAGTACGAATTGCTTGCCCGCGAGCTTCCCTTCCGCCTTGCGCGCCCGCTTCTGCTCGAATTGCAAGCCGGCTTGGTGGAGTTTCTCAATCACCGCGCGGTTGCGTTTTTCATGGAAGAACTCCTGGATGGCTTCCGCCACGCGCGGCCCCACTTCTTCCGCCTCGACCAATTCTTCCTCACTGGCATTTGCAAGTTTGTCGAGTGAGGCGAAGTGATCGGCGAGCAACTGACCCGTGCGTTCGCCCACAAAGCGGATGCCCAGGGCAAAGATCACGCGCCCGAGCTCCGCCTTTTTGCTGTTTTCGATTTCATCCATCAGGTTTTGGGCGGACTTGTCTCCCATACGCTCGAGCTCGGCGAGCTGCGGGTGCGACAGGCCGTAGAGGTCGGCCACGTCGTGGACCAAGCCTTTATCCACGAGCTGGTCCACCAGCGCCTCACCCAGCCCGTCGATATTCATGGCGCGCCGCCCCGCGAAATAGAGCAGCGATTCCTTGAGCTTGGCAGGGCAAGCGGTGTTGACACAGCGAAAAGCCACCTCACCCTCGGCCCGATGCACCTCGCCACCGCAAACCGGGCACTTTTGGGGCATCACGAACTCGCGCCCGTCCGGCGCCGCCTTCAATACCTTCAAGACCTGTGGGATCACCTCGCCGGCGCGCTGGATCAGCACCGTGTCTCCGACTTTCACTCCCAAGCGCGTGATCTCATCCATGTTATGCAGCGTAGCGTGGCTGACCGTGACGCCGCGCACGTCCACGGGTTCGAGGTCCGCCACGGGCGTGAGCGTGCCGGTGCGGCCCACCTGCGCGCGGATGCCGTTCACGCGCGTCGTCGCCTGCCGCGCCGGATACTTGTAAGCCACGGCCCAGCGGGGTGACCTGGCCGTAGTCCCCAGCTCCTGCCACAACCCGGTGTTATTGACTTTGATAACAATCCCGTCGATCTCGTACCCCAGGGCATCGCGCTTCGCTTCCCACTGTTGGATGTATGTGAGTAGGTCCTCCATCGTCCGGCAGAGTTGCCAATTCGGATTTACTTTGAAGCCCAACTCCACGAGCGTCCGGAGCGCCTGCGCTTGCTCCGCGAGCGGCTCCGTGCCTTTTACCTGCAGATAGTAGACGAACATATCGAGCTTGCGCTCTGCCACGATGCGTGGATCGAGCTGGCGCATGGTGCCCGCCGCCGCGTTGCGCGGGTTAGCGAACTTGGGTTCGCCCGCGGCCTCGCGTTGCGCGTTCATCTGCTCAAAGGCCTGGTGGGTCATGATCACTTCCCCGCGCACTTCGAAGCGCGCCGGGTTGCCGATCATTTCCAGTTTCTTCGGCTCCAGCCGCAGCGGCACGGAGCGAATAGTCTTTACGTTCGTGGTGACGTCTTCTCCCGTTTCGCCATCCCCGCGGGTGACGCCGTGCACAAGCCTGCCGTCCTGGTAAGTCAGCGCCATGGAGAGCCCATCCAGCTTGAGTTCCGCCACGTATTCCACGGTGGCGCGGCCCGCCAGTTCGCGCACGCGCCGGTCGAAGTCTTTGAGGTCGTCCACCGAATAAGTGTTGTCGAGGCTCAGCATGGGCGCCGGGTGACGCACCTTGGGGAATTCGTCGGCCGGCTGGCCTCCCACGCGCTGCGTGGGCGAGTCGGGCGTGACCAGCTCGGGATGCTTCAGCTCGAGGTCCCGCAGCCGCTGCAGCAGCTTGTCGAACTCGAAGTCAGAGATCTCCGGATCGTCGAGCACATAGTAGCGGTGCTCGTGGTAGCGAATTTCNNCAGAAGACGCCAAGGGAATTATAACCCCAGAGGACCTGGCCGCGGTTCGGCGGAGGCAGCGCCCGCCGCTCCCCGCCAGCTCACGCGCCGCATCTTGACACGCCCGCGATCTGGCTGCTAGTGTCGTTACGAGTAAGGCAAATCGAACGGAATGGTAGGTCCCATGAAGTTGCAGACGATTATGATGGTGATCGCTCTCGGAGTTGCGTGCCTGGCCGCACCGGCCGCGGCCCAGGACGATAAGAATCCGCCCAAGTCCTCCAATGCGCGTTTTGGGGATCCCACTTCTACGGGGCGCATGTACCAGGGTTATCTTTACGGGGTCATCAAGGAGCTGAACCCGAGTGAAATGGTTCTGACGCAGACTGCGGCCGGCACGGACCAGACCATCAGACTCGGGAAAAAGACCAAGTTCGTCCAGGACGGCAAGACCAGTTCGCTCGATAAATTCAAGGCGGGTGACAAGGTTTGGGTGGATGTTGACAAGGGTAAGAAAGCCGGGGACCTGGTCGCCAAGAAAGTTGTTGCCGGTGTTGACCTTGTGGCGGTCCCGTGAAAAACCCCGGAGGCCCCTCGGCGCGGACTGCACCGTGCCAGAATTACACCTGCCTCGAAAAGGTGGAGGGGCAAGAGTTACCTACCATTAAGATGGGCGGACCTTCGGCCGCGCCATCGAGCCTGTTCCCGCCGTCGCCTGCCTCCCATTGAACAAAGCTATTTTGATTTACAATCCGATTGCCGGGAGGCGCCCTGCGGCGCGGGAGCGGGAAATCCGGCAGGCCTCGAGCGTACTGCGGAAGGCGGGGATTGTAGCCGAACTGGCGCCTACCACGCGCCCCGGCATGGCGCAAGACCTGGCGCGGGCGGCAGCCGCGAGTGGCGTCGACCTGGTCCTGGTCTGCGGCGGCGATGGGACCATTAACGAAGTGATTAATGGCCTGGCGCCGAGCCGGATTCCGCTGGGCATTCTTCCCGGCGGCACCGCCAACATCCTGGCCAGGGAATTGCGGCTTCCTCACAGTCAAGTCGGCGCGGCCCGCCAGCTTCCACGTTGGTCATCGCGCCGGATTGCCTTGGGGCGGGCCCGCTGGGGAGGTGCGCCGTCTTCCGAGGAGAGCAGCTATCCCGCGGCGGATGCTTCTTGCCGGTATTACGCGAGTGTGGCCGGTATCGGCTTTGACGCCCACATTGTTTACAAGCTTTCTGCGCAACTTAAAATGGGTTTTGGAGTGGCCGGGTATGTGATGGAAGCGCTTCGCCAGCTCCTGCGCTACCCGTTCCCGAGGTTCTCATGCCGGCTGGACGGCCTTGAGCGCCAGGGGACCTTCGCGGTTGTGCATCGCACCCGGCTCTATGCCGGTTGGCTGCACCTGGCGCCCAGCGCTGACCTTTTTGCTCCGCGCTTCGCGGTGTGTTCATTCTCAAGCCGCAGCCGCGGACGGTATCTGGTTTACGCGTTGGCCGTGCTGGCGCGCCAGCACTTGCGCCTGCACGATGTCCAGCTTGACCAGGGCGCCCGGGTGGTTTGCACCGCCGGGGACTCTGAGGCGACTATTCGCTTCGAGTTGGATGGCGAACTGGTAGGCAAGCTGCCCGTCACGTTTGACATTGTGCCGGATGCGCTAACCCTCCTCGTGCCCTGATTCGAAGCTGGCAAGTCGAAATTCGAAACTCGCCAGGCATTTCGGCTACAATCCTGGTTCCAAGCCTTAGGCTTCGAGTTTCGTTTTTCGAATTATGGCCTCTCGCATGGATAATCTGACTCACACGCTTACCGCGGTCGCCATCAGCCAAACGGGGCTCAACCGCAAGACACGCTTTGCCACGCTTACCTTGATTCTGGGCGCCAATGCGCCGGACCTCGACCTGGTGGCGGGCCTCAAGGATGGTGCAGCCTACCTGAAATACCATCGGGGCATCACCCATTCTTT
>PMYF01000611.1 GCA_003171295.1 Acidobacteriota bacterium
AAGACCTGTCGCCGGGGATCCCGTGTCCGTGTGGCCCCGGCTCTGAGGCATCGGACACTTCCGACAAGCCGACTTTCGGGGATGTATCTCGGCGAGAACCCCTATCACACTGAATATGCAACCGTTGTATCGATTGTGACAAGATTCCTGAGTTGAGGCAACCGTTTCCAGCAGGAGTCAGATTGGTCGGCCAACACTCTTTAATGCTGCCAGCAGAAGNNGTGTCTATAAATCAACTGGCAACTGACGCATACCCAGTCATCCTATCGAGAGATGAGTCAGGGAAGAATCACCCGTTTTTGTCGCCCAGCCAGACGTACGGCGCGGCTTTTTTCGTCCACTGATTGGTTGGATAACGTCGCCGCATTAGTGCTCCAACCTCTTGGGCGATGGAGGTGACATGGTCGGAGTTCTGCTTATCATTTTCGGCTCCCCAGCCGTGATGGCAGCCGAAGCGGATCATGCGGAGCGTGAGGAAAAGGGCTTCAGGTACGTCAGAGTCGGAGGGATGCGCACGAGCGTAGTTGAGTACCCCAGAGCCCAGATTCTCGTCGGCGCTACCAAGGGCGAGGAGGGCTTTGGTTTCCTTCTCTCCGGTCGTGCGCATCTCTGGAGAGAGAAACGCAATGGACTTAAGGGGAATGGGCGCGCCGTTATCGCTGAAATTGGTCGTCCAGTTCCCGCACCACCAGTTGTCGGCGTAGCTTTCGACAAAGTCGTAGGACGCGGAGCGCTGCACGCCGCCATCCAGATACGGCCGGAGGCCGGGATTGCGGAGAATAGCCATCAGCGGATGGAAGCCGACGTANNCTTCGTTTTTGAGAAGCACACTGCGCACCCACACCATCATTGCAACCGATTGCCGCAGCTGTGTCGGAAGCGCCCCGGACTGAGCGGCTTGAGCGAGCGTGGCAAGCGGTGTCTCGTTGTTGAAGACGGCAGCAGCATCCTTGCTGAACTCGACAGGGCTGTTGTCTTTCTTGCAGTCGTACTTCCGCTTCGGATTCTTCATGACATCGAGGCACTCATCAATGGAGGAGTGCTCTTCGGATGTGCGCTCAAGGATCTTGCGCGGGGCATCTGCAAGCGCATCATTGAGGCTTGACGCGGTGCGCATGCGCAGGCCGGTGAAGAGGTTGATAGAGGATTCACTACCGATGGCTCGGACGCCGGGAAACGCCTTATCAAGTTCTGTGCGAGCCTCGGCCGAGTGGCCGGTGTCGATGAGCAGGCGCAGGCGATGGTAGGTAACCGTGGCCCATGCTGGCGAGGTGAGCTGAACGTGTCCTGCGCCTTCGATGAGCGCGGACGCCCCAGGATCCGAGGAGGAGGCCTTCATGATGGCCGCAGCAAGCCACGGCACATTGCCAGTGCGCTTCCATTCAGCGAAGGCATGCTTTCTTGCAGCTTCGGAGGGCGATTGGAAGGTTACGAGCCAATCAATCAGTTGCGAAGTAGAGCGCAGATCGGCGACATCGTGGAAGGCTTTTTCGAAGCCGGGAATCTTCTCATCGAAGGTGATCGGACGAAAGTGGTTCTTTGATCTGTCGATGTCAAAGTCGCTATCCCATGCATCTTCGCGAATAGCGCGCGAATCGAGTTTTCCGTTTAGATACCAGGTGAGATCTTCCAAATCCTGTTTGTAATTGGGATCAGTTTTCGGACCAGCGAGGTCGGCAGACATTTCGCGCAAGCGGACTTGCGGCTCGGTCCGAAGGCGTACGAGGTTAAGCAGACCCTGCACAGAGTTGGACGAGACGCCAGGCAGTTGTTCACCGCGCATGGATTCAAGCTCGCGCTGCGCCTGTTTCATCAGATCAGGGTCGAAGCTGGCCATGACATCGTCCGGGCCGTTCTTCGCTGTCAGAAAGGCTTCGCGGATAAGTGAGCGCGCCACCAGATAGCGGGCGATCCCTCGCCACGGCGAGGTTGCATCCTTCGCTATGGCCTGGAACGAAACGCACGCCAGACCGAATTGTACGGAGTAGAACTGTGCGGCGGCGATCTGATATTCGCGATCCTGTCGGAGGAGGGCAGGGGCATTGGAAGGAGCAATGGTTGGTGATGACGGGTTAATCACGGGCCTGCCAGCCGGGTAGGAGATCGCATGACCGTTGGCACCACAATTGGAGAAGACGGCATCCTGACCCTTGATCCAGTCGGCCAGTTCGGGGCTGTGCGCTCCCCAGGTTTTTGCGCGGCTCTTCAGCGTGACGATGGCGGTGCGAAAGGCATCGGCCTGGCAGTTTTCGTAGCTGGCGGCAAGGAAGAAGCCTGAGCTGTAGATATTGCCGTACTCGGTGACAGGATGGAGATCGGGCTGAGGCGGTGCATACTGATTCCGCGTCCTGAGCCAGAGATCGGCGGGGCCAGGTGGTTCAGCGTACCGTGTGCCAGCAGTAGCCGCTTGCGCCTCGTTGGCATCTGCATCGTCGAAATCCCTAACCTCTTCGGCCAAGGAGAGCGTTGGGTGATACGCGCGCTGCTCTTCCGCGGTGAGGGTTCCCCCGATGAGGTAACGATAGGCCACCGAGAGGTCGGCACGAGGGTAGGTGGGCAGAAGTACGCCGAGTTTGCCCGCAGCGTAATCGGCGGGGTGGTCGGCGTGGAGGTTACGCACAAATACGTCGGGGAAGAAGTCGGGGCCGCAGGCCTGAACTTCCACGAACGGCAGAGCAATGGCGACTATCAACGGCGCGAGCGGCAAGAGCCGTCTCATGGCGAGGTCCTTTCGGCAAGATTGTTTTCGGTGATGAGCGGAAGATCTTCCCGCCAGCCGCGGTCGGGAAAAATATAGATGCGCTTGCCGGCCAGGGAGGCGGAATGCTGCTCCCGCGTGGAAATGCCGATGCTGCCCATACAAAGCGGTTCGCGGATTCGGAACTGCGGGAGATCGGGAGAAACGTAGTGGCGATCGGGTTCCATTCGGAAGAACATCGGTACGGCTTCGTCGATTGGGAGACCACCCAGCCAGTCGTCAGAGCTGCACCACGAGGCGAGCGCCGTGATGGAAAGCGGGAGTTCCGACGGCATACGGCGGCGGAGATCACGTAGCATTCTGACGTAGAAGGCCCGCTGGGAGCGTCGCGCGTCGAAGTCGACTTGTAAGGCGGCTACATTGGGGTCGGCAAGAGCGTCAAGGATGAGATCGGCAGCCGGCTCTTCAAGATCGGACCCAATAAATCCTGGGGCCTCGATGCGGACGACGGCGATGCGGGTAATGCCGGCTGGGTAAGCGAAGGACTGGCGGCGCGGGATGACGGTGGCGGTGTGGCCGAGGAGAATGGTGCGATCAAGGATTGCAATGGCGGTGGTGTGCGGGTCAAGGGTGCGGAGATCTTCAGGGCGTTCCCAGACCCAGAGCGTGCGAGCGGGAAGCAGGTTCATGCGACCGAGGGGCGGTATAAAGCTGGCTGCGTCGGGTTTGAGCGCGAGACAGAGGATACAGAGCGGGATAAAGCTCAAAGACTTCCGAAGTGGAATGAACATAGTGATGGCAAGCTCAAAGATGAACGGAATCGCGTACTTCGTCAAGAGCGCGTGAAGTGCGCGCATGCTCCAAACCTCTATCAGTTGAGGTCGGCACGAGAATTGGTCTCCCATGTCTCGACTCCAAGATTCGGAATCGCAACAACCACCAATCAGGACCTCTCAAATGACCGGTCTTATCTTAAGCTAAATCGCCGGGTAGTAAGCCAAGAAACTGCCCAAGAGCAATGCCAACCTTCTGAAACGAGGTTGCTGAACAGGGTAGGTCCTGTGAAACGCCCATCTGTCATGGAA
>PMYF01000141.1 GCA_003171295.1 Acidobacteriota bacterium
CCCGCCGCCAAATCCGAACAGTTCCGCGTACCAGATCATGCGTCCGATCATGGTGATGGCGCCAGCCAGCGTGGCCACCACGCTGCTGATCAGGATGTCGCGATTCTTCACGTGGCCGAGCTCGTGCGCGAGTACACCCTCGATTTCCTCATCGTCGCAGATTTCGAGAATGCCGCGCGTGACCGCCACCGAAGCGTGATGGGGATTGCGGCCCGTGGCGAAGGCGTTGGGCGAGTCGGTGGGAATCATGTAGATCTTGGGAACGGGGATGTTGGCCTTGGCGGCGAGGCGCTCAACGATCTGGTAGATGCGCGGGCCGTCTTCGCGCGCGATGGGCTGCGCGCCGGACATCTTGAGCGCAATCTTATCGGAAAAGAAATAACTGCCCAGGTTAAAGACCGCGGCAAGCACGAGCGCGAACATCATCCCGCTCTGCCCGCCCCAGAGCTGCCCAATGGCCAGTAGCAGCCCCGTCATGCCCGCGAGCAAGATGGTTGTCTTGAGATTGTTCCACATAAGAGTTTAGCTCCCAAAGTCCCGCTTTCATTCTCCCCTATATTAGATGCCCCGCCAAGCCTGAACGGACGCGCGCCAGACGGAGCGGGATAGGATCATTCCAAATCGCTTTCCTGAAACGCTGCCATTTTGAGAAGGTGTTTGAGCAGGCCGATCTTCAGGGGTTTGTTACCGTGGATGGGGATTGACAGCCGGACGATGTTGCCCGACTTACCGTAGATGTGATGGCTGCCCTGAACTTGGAGGAGTTGCCAGCCGTGACGCTCGACGAAGCGAGCCAGCTCCTTGCCGGAGAGGGACTTCATACGGCGATTTCCAGCACCTTGTCCTTGCCCGTGGACTCCGGCTGATCAACATCCACGGAGAGGCAGGCCTCGATCGCCTGGTGGACGTTCGCCATCAGCTCTTCCATGGTTTCGCCCTGCGTGGCACAGCCGGGAATCGCCGGCACTTCCGCCCAGTAGCCGCCTTCCTCCGCCTCGTGCACCACCACCTTGATCTTCAAGCTGCCTCCTCAAACATAATGCCTTGCCGTTATTGTAGCACCAGCAGACCGGTCAAACGGCATCCAGCAGCCAGGCCTCTTCCCGAACTTTGCTTGAACGTCCTCTGAATTCATTTTCCCTCACCTCGCTACTCTTGTCGTGGCGCGCGCGAACCGCATCTCGCCGCGTTTGGGGTCGGCTTCGACGGTGAGCGAGTCGCCTGGAACAACCTCGCCGTCGAGCAGCTTCATGGCGAGGGGGTCCTGGATGAGCCGCTGGATGGCGCGCTTGAGCGGGCGGGCGCCGAACTGCGGATCGTAACCCTGATCGAACAACAACTTGTGAGCCGGCGCGGTCAGCTCGATGTGGATCTTACGTTCTGCGAGCAGGTGTCGCAGGTTCGCGAGTTGCAAGTCAATGATCTTTTCGATTTCCGGCTTGCCGAGCGCGTTGAAGATCACGATTTCATCCACGCGNNAGCGTGTCGTGAATCTTCCGCTTCAGTCCCTCGCTTAACGTGCCGGCCTCGCCGACCGCGCTTTCCTGTTTCGCGGTCATCCCAATGGAATGTTCGCCGCCGTTCATGGCCTCGTGGATGAAGTGGCTGCCGATGTTCGAGGTCATGATGATGACCGTGTTCTTGAAGTCCACGGTGCGGCCCTTGCCATCGGTCAGGCGGCCGTCCTCGAGAATTTGCAGGAAGATGTTAAAGACGTCGGGATGCGCCTTTTCGATTTCGTCGAAAAGCAGTACGGCGTAAGGGCGGCGGCGCACCAGTTCGGTCAACTGGCCGCCTTCTTCGTAGCCCACGTAGCCGGGCGGCGCGCCGATCAGCCGCGCCACGGCGTGTTTTTCCATGTACTCCGACATGTCGAGGCGCAGCATGGCGCGCTCGTTGTCGAAGAGAAACTCCGCCAGCGCGCGCGCCAGTTCCGTCTTGCCTACGCCGGTAGGGCCGAGGAACAGGAATGAGCCGATGGGGCGGTGCGGGTCGGCCAGGCCGGCGCGGCTGCGACGCACGGCGTTCGCAACCAGGCGGAGAGCGTCGTCCTGCCCCACCACGCGCAGGCGCAGGCCGTCTTCCATCTTGACGAGCTTCGCCACTTCGCCTTCCAGCATCTTGGTCACGGGAATGCCCGTCCAGCGCGAGACCACCCGCGCCACGTCTTCTTCGTCCACTTCTTCCTTGAGCATGCGGCCGGTCTTGTCAATGCTCTCGAGCTTGGCGTTTGCAGCAGCAAGTTCTTTCCCCAGAGCCACCAGCTTGCCGTAGTGGATTTCCGCGGCCCGGTCGAGGTCGCCCTCGCGCGTGGCCCGCACTTCGTCGAGCTTCGCCTGCTCGATCGACTCCTTCAGGCGGCGCAGGTTCGCGATGACTTCCTTCTCCGCTTTCCAGCGTAGCTTGAGTGGGTCGGATTTCTCCTTGAGCCCGGCCAGCTCTTTTTCGAGCGCCTGCAAGCGCTCGCGCGAGGCGGAGTCTTCCTCCTTGCGCAGCGCCTGCCGCTCGATTTCGAGCTGGGTCACGCGGCGCTCAATCTGGTCGATACCGGCGGGCAGGGAATCGATTTCGATACGCAGGCCCGAGGCCGCTTCGTCAATCAGGTCGATGGCCTTGTCGGGCAGGAAACGGTCGGCAATGTAACGGTTGGAAAGGACGGCGGCGGCGACGATGGCCGAGTCCTTGATGCGCACGCCGTGATGAACTTCGTAGCGCTCCTTCAGGCCGCGCAAGATAGCGATGCTGTCTTCCACGCTCGGCTGACCCACCTGGACCGGCTGGAAACGGCGCTCGAGGGCCGCGTCCTTCTCCACATATTTCTTGTATTCGTTGAGCGTCGTGGCGCCGATGCAGCGCAGCTCGCCGCGCGCCAGGGCAGGCTTCAGCATGTTGGAAGCGTCCATCGACCCTTCCGCCGCCCCCGCGCCCACCAGGGTGTGCAGTTCGTCGATAAAGAGAATGACTTGGCCGCTGGCTTCTTCAATTTCCTTGAGCACGGCCTTCAGGCGATCTTCAAACTCGCCCCGGTATTTCGAGCCCGCCACCAGCGCGCCGAGGTCAAGCTGCACGATGCGCTTCGACTTGAGGGATTCCGGAACGTCGCCCGCCACGATGCGCTGCGCGATGCCTTCCACAATGGCCGTCTTGCCCACGCCCGGCTCACCAATCAGCACGGGATTGTTCTTGGTGCGGCGCGAGAGAACCTGAATGACGCGGCGAACCTCCTCATCACGGCCGATCACGGGGTCGAGTTTGCCACGCCGGGCAAGTTCCGTCAGATCGCGCGCGTAGCGCTCCAGCGCCTCGTACTTGGCTTCGGGATTCTGATCGGTGACGCGCTGCGTGCCGCGGACGGCCACCAACGCCTGTAGGATGGCGTCGTGCGTAACGCCCAGCCGGCGCAGGATTTGCCCCGCGGGGTCGCTGGTTTTCTTGGCCAGGGCCAGCAGCAGGTGCTCGGTCGAGACGTACTCGTCCTTGAACTGTGCGATCTCCTGGAAGGCCTGATCGAATACTTCCTTCAAGCCCGGCGATAGATAATGGTCCGTGGCGCCACCCACCTTGGGAAGTTGCCCAATCGCCTTCTCAGCTTCCTGGCTCACCGCGCTGGCCATTACCCCCAGGCGCTGGAGAACCCCCGGAACAATACCCTCCGGCTGCTCGATCAAAGCGAGTAAGAGGTGGACCGGCTCCATTTGCTGGTTGCCGTGACGTCCGGCGATGTCTTGCGTCGCCTGGAGCGCTTCCTGAGCTTTTATCGTGAATTTGTCAAATCGCGTGGCCATGGTGAAACACCTTTTTAGTTGTCAGCTATCAGCATTCAGCGGTAGGGCCGACGCTTGCGTCGGCCTTGGCCGGGGAAAACCCCGGCCCTACAAGCGGGTCGCTGACTGCTGATAGCTCCTCTACAATTGTACCCAAATCCACCAGAGGGATGACCCGGGGTGTTCACGGCCGTCTCGCACCTCGATCCCCCCAAACAATAACCGCGCCGGAGACGACCGGAGCTATCAGGCTGCCCCAGGGCTCGCGACGCGGTGGAAAACCCGTGGCGCGGGAGAGGCGCCTGCTGAGCCGCCGTGCCAGACCCGCACCGCCGGAACCAAATCAGTCCTTGCTGACATTGATCTTGATGGTCTTCGGTTTGGCTTCTTCCTTTTTGGGCATCGTCAGCGTCAGAACGCCGTCCTTGTAGTTGGCCGCAACCTTGTCCGCGTCGATGCTGTTGGGAAGCGAGAAGGTCCGCGTGAAGGTTCCGTAAGAACGCTCGACGCGGTGATAGCTCTGCTCCTCCACTTCCTTTTCGAACTTGCGCTCACCCTTCAGATAGAGGGTGTTGTCCTGGACGCGAATCTCCACATCCTCGGGACTGAGGCCGGGCAGTTCCGCCTTCAGCACCAGATTATCGCCGTTTTCGTAAATGTCCACGGGCGGCGCCCAAGTCCGGGTCGAAACCTCTCCCTCGCCAAATGCGGGAGAGAAGGCTCCACGGAGCAAGCGGTCAAGGTCACGCTGAGCTGTCATCATGTCTCGGAAAGGTTCAAATCGTACCATCGCCATGTTTGTTTACCTCCGTCTGTTTGTCTTTCACAATCCTTAGCACATTAAGATCATAATATATGAGTGCGTTACTGTCAAGTATTATTCTTTGCCTCTTATCAATAACTTACAGTAATCAACCGCAACTCAAACACCACGATATCTGGGTGACTGGGCCCCCCGAGGCTTCCGCGAACTCCATCGCCTCCGAAGGCACACGTAGGCCCTGCCGTCGCGGGCTTCCGCGCCCCCTGGGTTCCGTCAAATTCCGATGGGGTTGAAAAATACCCTCACCTGTCCTCCTCCGTCGGGCACCCTCTCCCCTGCGAGGGGGCTGTTATTCTGATTTCTATCCTTCCCCTTTGGGGAGAGGGTGTCCCGCTTGTCGGGACGGGTGAGGGGTCTCTTCGCTGGTGATGCATAAATGGCTCTGGAGGTTTGCGACACCCGCGACTTTGACGGAACCCTGCCACGGTCCCGGGTGGTGGGTCAATTTGCTATTGTAGCGGCGAGTTTACCTCGCCAAAATGGCTGCCCAAAGCCGCCTCTGCATCAAATTGATCCACGACCCTGATTGCCGCTGGCCCTTTCCCCGGGACCGCAAACTGAAAGCCATTGATACGCCCCGGTGCATCGGGGCGGCAATTCCCACCGATGACCCCCAAAACCAAACAAATGGGGGCCGCGCTGCGATGGTTTCGGCTCACTTTTCTCGACCCAACATCATTCTCCTTTCCTTTCAATAACATTAAGGCTTCGTCCCGATTTTTGATTAACCTTTGTGTTTTCATCAACATCCCCGGAGGTTCCCTTCTTCATTTTCTCTCTCCCTTTGTTTTCATACACA
>PMYF01000766.1:0-973 GCA_003171295.1 Acidobacteriota bacterium
AGATTGGAGAATTGCCGTGGGGATGAAGCAGCAGATATTGAAGGCCATTGAGGAGCTTCCGGACGACGCCGGCGTCGAAGATGCCTTGGATCGGCTTTACCTGCTCTATAAGGTCGAGAGAGGTCTTCGCCAAGCGGACCGCGGTGAACTTTTCAGCCAAGAAGAGGTCCGGCAGCGTATGGCGAAATGGCTCAAGTAAAGGTGAACGCCGCAGGCGGCCGATGATCTCGAAGCGACCTGTCTGTTCATTGCTCGGGACTCTCCGCAACTGGCGGCGTTCGCCGACCGAGTCCTCCGCGCTGCAGACCAACTGGCAAGCTATCCGCGCTCGGGCAGGATCGTTCCGGAATTAGGAATCGAGAACATCAGAGAGATCGTGGTCGGCAGCTATCGCGTTATCTATCGGTTTCGGCAAGACGAGGTCCACCTTCTGACGGTGCACCACGGTGCCTGCCTTCTTGATGCTACAAAGATCGAGGCCGGGGACTAACGGGACATTAGGCATATTTGGTTAAGTGGCTTCTGTGATAGGTTCCGCCCATGTCCGACCCACCTTCCCGAACCGTACTTCGCAATTCAGCATGGCCGAGTATTCCGGTGAGCCCGGGACGGACCGGTGCAAATCGTGCAGCCAAGCCTTGTGGAGAAGCTATTACCGCTTGAATGGCGTGATGGCCTACCCTGCGAGGCGGCGGCTCACCCGGCTGGGCGCTTCCCCTGGCCCCGGCTGAAACTCGAGAGGAGCTCGTAACTGCATGTTTCTACTGAAGAAATTGATATCGCGTGGGTTATTTCCGCTGCCCTTGTCGCTGGAGATCGTGTGCATGGGGCTGTACCTGCTCTGGTTCACCCGCAAGCAGAGGACAGGAAAGGCCTTGGTCACTTTTGGGACTCTGCTGCTGGCAGGGCTGAGCTACTTCTTCACTGCGAATGGGCTCCTCCAACCGCTGGAGCATCATTACCCGCCTTTCGA
>PMYF01000766.1:988-6043 GCA_003171295.1 Acidobacteriota bacterium
GGCGAACACCGATCCTGGGGTTCCCATCACCAGCCGCTTATCCTCGGAACTGATGGTCCGCCTCGTCGAAGGTATGCGCCTGCACCGCGAACTCCCAGGCAGCAAGCTGATCCTTTCGGGAGACAACGGTTCGGCCGGGGGTATGTCCCAGGTGGCCGAGGCGCTCGGGGTGAGCCCGCAGGACGTCATTCTGTCACCCACACCGCGCGATACGGAAGAAGAAGCGCTGCGCGTCGCGCCGCTCCTGGGGCAGGCGCCCTTCATTCTGGTTACGTCCGCGGCGCACATGCCCCGCGCCATGGGGCTGTTCAGAAGGCGTGGCCTTCAGCCACTGCCCGCTCCTACCGACTACCTTGCCCCGCGACACGCGCTCGAGCCCGAAGACGTGTTTCCCAACGCCTTTAACCTGTTCAAGTCGCAAACCGCTTTTTATGAGTATCTTGGACTGGCCTGGGCGGAGGTGCGAGGAAAGATCTGAGGAACGAAGACAACCTGCTTGTGTCTTTACACCNNCCAAAGCCTACTATCACTTCATGCTGGCGCGGCGTTACAAGGAGCTGGCGGGAGTTTACAATCGTGGCGATTACATTGACCGCGCGATTGCCGAATACAAACAGGCCATGGCCGCCGACCCTGACTCGCTTTTCCTGCGTGTTGAACTGGCCGAACTCTACGCGCAAGTGGGCCGCGGGGGCGACTCCGTCCACGAAGCCGAGGCCGTCCTGAAGATCGACCCCGACTATCCGGACGCCCACCGTCTGCTCGCCAACATGTACCTGCATATGCTCGACACCACCCAAACAGATAGCAAAGCCACCAAGGAGAACCTGAGCAAAGCCATCGAGCACCTGGAAGCGCTGGTTCGGGTGACCCCCAGTGATACCGATTCCTGGTTGAAGCTGGGGCGGCTCTACCGCGCCACCAACCAGACCTCCAAGGCGGAGGAGACTTTCCGCAAAGTGTTAAAGACTGATCCGGCCTCCAAGATGGGGCTTGCCAACCTGGCGGAGCTTTACATCCAGCAAGGAGACTATAACCAGGCCGCTGAGGTGCTCACCCAGATTCCCGAGGGCGATATGGATCCCCAACTCCTCGGCATGCTAGCCTATGCCTATGTCCAAACCCAGCATTTTGAAAAGGCCGTCGCGACCTACGAGAAGGCGCTGGCGCAGAACCCTGATAACGCGGAACTCCGCCGCTATTACGCCGACGCGCTTTTGAACGACGGCAAGACCGCTGCGGCGCGCGTGGAGTTGCAGAAGACTCTGAAGTCCGACCCCGAAGACGGCCCCACTTACTTGCGTCTGGCGCAGATCGACCGCCAGGAGGGCCGCTTCAATGAAGCTCGTCAGGAACTTGAGAAGGCCAAAGGCCTGTTGCCGGACAAGCAGGAAGTCCTCTACGAGCAGGCGCTGCTCGAGGATACGATCGGCAACGACGACAAGGCCGTGCAAATCCTGCAGGGGCTGGTGAAGCAGTCGGAACGGCCGCAGGGTCAGTACACGGCGGCGGAAGCCAGCAATCGGGCGATCTTCCTTGAGCACCTGGGCGTGGGTTATCGCGAACAGGAAAAGTTCGCTCAGGCCATAGAAACCTTCCAGCAAATCCAGGCGCTCGGCAAGTCGCAGGGTCCGCTGGGAGAACTCCTGATCATTGAAACCCTGCACCTGGAACGCCAGGTGGACAAGGCCCTGGCCGAAGCCGAGACCGCCATCCAAACCTATCCGCAAGACCGGCCCCTGAAGATCCAGCGTGCCTCCCTGCTGGGCGAAAAGGGACGCGTGGACGAAGCCGTGGCGCAACTCCAGGCCATGCTCAGCCAGGGACCCATCGATCGCGGGATCTACATTTCCATCGCCCAGGTTTATGAGCAGGCCAAGCGCTACGCAGACGCCGAGCAGGCCGTGCGCAAGTCGCTCGAGATGACTCCCAATTCCGATGACCAGGATGCCGCGCTCTTTATCCTGGGCTCCATATACGACCGGCAGAAGAAGTACGATCTGGCGGAGCAGGCCTTCAAGAAGGTACTCTCGGTAAATCCGCTGAACGCCTCCGCGGCAAATTACCTGGGATATATGCTGGCGGACCGCGGCGTCCGGTTGGAGGAATCGGTCAAGTACATTCAGAAGGCATTGGAACTCGAGCCCAATAACGCGGCCTACCTGGATAGCCTGGGGTGGGCGTACTTCAAGATGGCCCGCTATGACCTGGCGGCGCCCCACCTGGAAAAGGCCGCGCGTAAAATCCAAAACGATCCCACCGTCCATGCACACCTGGGCAACCTCTACCTGCGCATGGGCAAGCCCACGCTGGCGCGGGAGCAGTGGGAGCGCGCGCTGAAGGAATGGCCCCAGTCGACTTCCGGCGATTTTGATGCCGAACAGGCCGGCCAGCTCCAGAAGCAACTCGACGAATTGAAGGGCCGCTTGGCGCACGATAAGTCCGCGCAGAAGTAGCCTGCGGCTAATCGTGCTCTGATTGAGGTGGTGGGTCAATTTGCTCCTGTAGCGGCGAGTTTACCTCGCCAAATGGCCGCGCAAAGCCGCCTCTGCATCAAATTGATCCACGACCCTGATTGCCGCTGGCCCTTTCCCCGGGACCGCAAACTGAGAGCCATGGGTACGCCCCGGTGCATCGGGGCGGCAACTCCCACCGATGACCCCCAAAACCAAACAAATGGGGGCCGCGCTGCGATGGTTTCGGCTCACTTTTCTCGACCCAACATCTTTCTCCTTTCCTTTCAATAACATTAAGGCTTCGTCCCGATTTTTGATTAACCTTTGTGTTTTCATCAACATCCCCGGAGGTTCCCTTCTTCATTTTATCTCTCCCTTTGTTTTCATACATATCCCCGGAGGTTCCTTCATTTTTAACATCTCTTCGTTGTACGATCATTCCATTCTTGATCTTTGTCATGAAATCTTGACCGGCCCGGCTTGTAGACCCTCTCTCAGAACTCGCAGTCGCCCGTGCCACCCCCATGGGCTTGAGTGGAGAACCGGGATGCGGCGCGGTGTTCATACCTCAGTATTGTAGCCTCCAGCCTCAGGGTAGTGTCAATGGGGCCACGTCGCTTTGTGCCTACCGGTAGATTCTAAATTCTGACATCCGGCAGAAGTTCACCATTTCAAGGGTGGCGCAGACATCGTTTTGGGGTCTCCACGTTGGGAGAATCAGGGTATCGGTACGCCGCAGACATCAAACCGCGATGTCTGCGCCACCCGTGGAATTGCCGGCTATGTTTGGACAATTGAGGAAATGCTTAAAGCTGTCGGCTTGTAAAGGTGGGGGGAACGGTGGTTATCCAATTCAATATGTTAAACCGGGATAACGGGTTGGTCCTATCTTAGAATCCGCTAGATTGACAGCCGTGTATGATTTGCCCACTATATCTACGAAGGTCAACTTCAGCTTTAGGCCTGATCTTTGTGCTGTTTCTTTGTCAATATCCACTAAATACAGTAGAACTCCTGTAATCTGACCGCCCCTCAATATCGGATTTCGCACGGACTTATCATAAAGCGCATCTTCTCTTGAATAGGTTATGGTTTGACCCGTAATTGTCTTCAGCTTAAGGGGTTGCGGGATTTCTTGTCCCATTGGTTCATATTCTTTTCCATCTATAGTAACGAGCAATTTCCAACGTTCTGCGATCGATGGCGCGCCTGAATTCTTTACCTCCACTACCAAGATAAGACTCTCAACGTGATAATCCCCTTTTTTTGTTCATCACTTGGGAACCGCCTTCAGTTATATTTAGGCACTTAAGGCTCCACTCTTCTTTCAAACTGCATCACTGCCCGGTCCCGGCCTTCCTTGACAACCCTCATAGGCGGGTTATAATTGTCGTTTTGCGCTTACGAGGCTAGGGTGCGTATAACCCTTGCAGAACTTGAGCTCCACCGGATCATTGCCTCTGAGGACTTCGCCTCTGGCATGCTGGATTATCGGGACACCCAGTTCCGGCAAGCGGCGCCCCTCAAGATCGACGTTACGGCGGAACTTCTGGGAGGCGAAATTCGGATTCACGGGCATCTCGCGACGCGCCTGGAAACCAGTTGCGACCGCTGTCTGGGGGCGGTCGAGATTCCGGTGAGCCGTGATTTTGACCTCTTCTACCGGCCGCTCGAGACCATTGCCAAGGAAGTGGAGGTCGAGATTCCCGCGGACGAGCTGGAGATCGGCTTCTACTCCGGGGATGGAATCGAACTGGCGGAGGTGGCCACGGAGCAGCTATTTCTCTCGGTGCCCATGAAGGTGGTTTGCCGGCCCGAATGCCGGGGTCTGTGTCCAGGGTGCGGGGTGAATCGGAATCTTGTATCGTGCGCTTGTTCGCCCTCGCCGGAAGATTCCCCCTTTGCTTCGCTCGAGGGAGGGTAGTGCCGGGGTGGCTGGGAGGGATGCTTCCCACCCGAGCCGTTCCGGTCGAAAATCCAGCAGTCAGGGGTGACTGCCTGGCGGGCAGCAGTGGTGGGTCCCCGCGCAGCATTCCGTATCGAAGGAAAGAAGAACAATCATGCCGAATCCCAAACGACGACATTCCAAAGCGCGGAAAAATCGCCGGCGGTCGCACGATCATCTGACGGCGCCTGCCATGGCCGAGTGCCCGCACTGTCATGAAAAGAAGCTGCCTCACCAGGTTTGCCCGCACTGCGGTTACTATCGCAGCCGGGAAGTGATTCTGGTGGAGGAAAGCGCTTAAAGTGTCAGGCGATGCCCCTCGGCAGCTCGACCCGGCGCGACCTTCTCTTCCCGCGCCGACTCTATTCCACCGATTGAACTGACCATGATGCGACGCATTGCTGTGGACGCCATGGGCACCGACTCGGCGCCGGAGCCAGAAATTGCCGGAGCGATCGAGGCCGTGCGGGCGGGATACGCGGAAGTCTTGCTGGTCGGACCGCAGGACCGCCTAAGCCGCGAGCTCGGCCGCCATGAGGCGCAGGGCCTGCCCATCGAGATCGTCCACGCCAGCGAAGCGGTCACCATGCAGGACAAGGCGACCAAGGCCTTCCGCGCCAAGCGGGACTCCTCCTTGCGGGTGGCGGCGCGCCT
>PMYF01000913.1:0-335 GCA_003171295.1 Acidobacteriota bacterium
GCCTTAAGCAATCTCTCCACCTTACGCACCACCACGGCTTTCCGCACGGCGGACGGTGAGTTCCACGGCTTTGAGGGCTGCGACGATCAGAGGGGGTGTTGCCACGGCACCTGCACCCACGTCTGGAATTACGAGCAGGCGCTGGCCTACGTCTTTCCCTCGCTGGCGCACTCCGTTCGCGAATCGGAGTTCCTGCGCAACACCGATGAAAACGGGCTGATGGGGTTTCGCTCCTATCTCCCGGATGGCAAGAAGATCTGGCAAGCAGCCGCGGCGGATGGGCAGATGGGTTGCCTGATGAAGCTTTACCGCGACTGGCAACTTTCGGGCGACAC
>PMYF01000913.1:354-1120 GCA_003171295.1 Acidobacteriota bacterium
GACGTGGAGTTCTACGGCCCCAACCCCCTCTGTGGCGTGTGGTACCTGGGTGCATTGCGGGCGGCAGAGGAGATGGCGCGGACCGTGGGGGACGAAACCTCTGCGCGGGAGTACCGGCGCCTGTTCGAGAGCGGTTCCAAGTGGATCGACGCCAACTTGTTTAATGGCCAGTACTATGTGCAGCAGGTCGTCGGAAGACCCGCCGACCAGATTGCCCCGGGATTGCGCGTGGGCATGGGCGGGGCCAACCCGGAGTCGCCCGATTACCAAATGGGCGAGGCCTGTTTGTGCGACCAATTGCTGGGACAGTATATGGCCCACATCGCCGGCCTGGGCTATCTTCTGGATGAAGATCATGTGCGCATAACCATACAATCTTTATATCGCTATAACTACAAGGCCACTCTGACCGAGCATGAATGCGTGCAACGGACCTATGCGTTAAATGACGACGGCGGTGTGCTGGTCGCCACTTATCCGCTGGGGAAGCGGCCCGCGATTCCCTTCCCCTATTTCGCGGAGATCTGGAGCGGCCTGGAATATCAGCTTGCCGCACATATGATTTACGAAGGCATGCTGGCCGAGGGGTTGGTGGTGGTCGAAACGGTCCGGCGGCGTCACGATGGTGAACGCCGTAACCCCTGGAACGAGCCGGAATGCGGCCACCATTATGCCCGCCCCATGGCCAGTTGGGCATTGATCGTAGCCTTGAGCGGATTCCATTACTCCGGCGTGAAAGGAAAATTGACCCTGATTCCGCGCGCCG
>PMYF01000913.1:1132-3382 GCA_003171295.1 Acidobacteriota bacterium
ACCGCACGCTTTGACACCGAGGTTGCGGCGGAAGAAGGTTCGCTGGCCCTGCGCAGCCTGGCGCTGAACGGCAATGGCAAGGGTGCGCTGAAGAAAGTCTCTGCCCGGCTCGGCGTGAAGACGGTCGAGGCGGCGCTCCGCCAGGAAGGGAAACAGCGCCTCATTACCTTTGCACAGGAGCTGCGGGTCGTTCCCAATCACCCGCTCACCGTAGTTCTGGAAACCTGAGCGCCTGGCGCGGGACGAACAGAGGGCGGGAGCCGCGATTTCGGCTGCGCTGAGGCCACGCTCGCTCCAGGAATGGGAGCAAGGGCGCAGGCGTCCAAAAAGCGCGATGCGTGCCTGCTTGACGGTGATGGATAGAAACCCGGAAGCGGTGGAAAAAACGCTCATATATAAGTCGTGAGACGCGAAGGGTATTAGGCATGCGCCTGCGTGGTTGCGTTATCCCACCCCGAGCGGGATTACTCTGCGGCCTTTTTTCCTTGGGGGTTATTAAACACGTCGAGGTTACCCTGCTAAGCGCCGCAGAATGAGGCAAACTATGCCTAAATCTGCACTACCCATACCCACTTTGGTGAAATGGCGCGATAAGTCATTTCCTTTCAGTAACATTCAGGCTTCGCCACCGATTATAGCGTAACCTATGTGTTTTCATCAACATCCCCGGAGGTTCCCTTCTTCATTTTCTCTCTCCCTTTGTTTTCATACATATCCCCGGAGTTCCTTCATTTTTAACATCTTTTTGTTGGGACAGCTCCCCCCTCATCTTGAACGGCACATGGGTGAGCCGCCACAATGGGCGCAGGCGGGAATCTTCCAGTGTTTGCATAAGCATCGGCCCTTCTTCGTTCTAAGTAGCGCGGTCCCGGTGTATTGGTCCGCGGCCTTTCGCCTCAGCCAGCGGGCACCGGCCTAAGGGGCTAGTGTACATGAGGTTATTACCGATGTCAAGCATAAAGCGAGAATACACACTCCAGCGCGGACCCCCGTCGTTGGGGTCCGCGGTTCTTCCGTAGGGGAAACCGCAAATCTCAAAAAGGGGGGTGCTCTCGGGTTCGGAGGCGTGAATCTAAGGAAGAACCGCAGACCGCAAAGACGGCGGTCAGCGCTACGCTTGCTTGTCGCAAGCGGAATTCTCCCGGCGGTATGCCTTGAGCCCGCGCTCGCTCCAGGAATGGAAGCAAGGGCGCAGGCGTCCAGAAAGCGCGGTGCGCGCCTACTTGACGGTGATTGATAGAAATCCGGAAGCGGTAGAAAGAGCGCTCATGAACAAGTCGTGAGAAGCGAAGGGTATCAGGTATGAGAAAAACCCACCGTCAGGACTGCGCTGACCGCGGCTACCCGCTCGGACCTGCTTTTTAGGTCCGCAGCCCTTGGGCGCGACCGGTAAGAAAATCTTCCGTATTCCCAGCGTGAGAAAGAGCGTTGGTTCGCCAGGTTGGCCGTATGCTATTATCATATGTCAAGTAGAGAGAAGGTATATGGCACGGGAATACGTTGAAAATCGAGACGGTGGTTACTACATGATCGGCTCGCGGGTATCCCTGGAATCGGTCATCTGTCTCTTCCTGGATGGAGCCTCGCCCGAAACCATCGTCGATGAGTTTCCGACTCTGTCGCTCGAACAAGTGTATGGAGCCATCACCTTCTATCTTGCAGATCGGGCTAAGATTGATGCCTATCTGACCGAGTCCGAAGGACTTTGGGAAGAGGCCCGAAAGAATCAAACCCCAATTCCCCGTCCTCTCCGGGAACGGCTGGAACGCGCCCGCCGCGAGCTCACTTCTCACGCATGAAAATCAAGTTCCTGGCAGATGAGAACCTGCGACGGGCCATTGTACTTGGCCTTCGACGGCGTGAGCCTTCTGTCAGTTTTGTGCAGGCGTACGAGGCCGGGGCGGCGGGAAAAGACGACCTCACCGTGCTCCAGATCGCGGCGGAGCACAACCGCATCCTGGTGTCACATGACCTTAAGGCAATACCGCAACATTTCCGGCACTTCATCGCCCAGCAAACCAGCCCCGGCGTCATCTTGATCCCGCAAAAGCTACCCCTGAGCACGGCCATCGAGCAACTGGTAATCATCTGGCTTGCTTCCGAAGCCGAAGAATGGGTAAACCAAATCCGCTTCCTACCCCTCTAACGTCCCCCCGCGCGGCCAAATTGCCACACGTCACTCGTTACCGTTCTTGACCTCGTTCGTCAATCGTCAATCGAAAATTACTTGCGCGCCTACTTGACGGTGAT
>PMYF01000875.1:0-269 GCA_003171295.1 Acidobacteriota bacterium
GGCTCCTCAGGATGACAGTCTTGACGGTTTTTCCGCAGCCTGTTAAAGCCCTCGACTGGGCGCGGCCCGAACATGTCGGAGCTAAATCTCCGACCCCCTGCACAACTCCCTCAAGCGCAGCTTTTCAAATCAGGACACTACCTGCGCTCGCACCGTTGAATTAGAAGTTTTATTATGGCGGATCCGGAATCCGGTACCATTGCTGTGCTGGCCGAAAAGCCCTCGGTGGCGCGTGACATCGCGCATGAACTGGGTGCAACCGGGCGGGG
>PMYF01000875.1:312-2870 GCA_003171295.1 Acidobacteriota bacterium
GCGACCTGCTCCCCATCCTGCCCCAGCACTGGCCGCTGGTTGTCTACGAAAAAACCAAGGATCAATTCGAGGTCGTAGGGCGAATCCTCAACTCACCGCGGGTTTCGCGCGTGGTGTGCGCGACCGACGCCGGCCGCGAGGGAGAGTTGATCTTCCGCTATATCTACGAGGCGGCGCAGTGCCGGAAGCCATTCAGCCGGTTGTGGATTTCTTCACTTACGCCAGCGGCCATCCGCAAGGGTTTCGAGGGCCTACGGCCCGGGGCTGATTACGACTCGCTGGCCAATGCGGCGCGCGGCCGCAGCCGGGCCGACTGGCTGGTGGGGATGAATCTTTCGCGCGCCTACTCCCTGGCGTATAACGAAGAGCTCTCCGTCGGGCGCGTCCAGACCCCCACGCTGGCCATGGTGGTTGAGCGTGAACTCGCCATACGCCGCTTTGTGCCCGAAGACTATCTGGAAGTCGTCGCTGATTTTCATCCCAGCGGCGGGCCTACCACAGGCGGGGATAAAGAGGGCTCTTATCAAGGAACGTGGTTTCGGGCACGGCCGGCGGAGGGGGCAGACAAGGAATCACTGCCCAAGGCGATGCGGTTGCCCGCCGATGGACAAGAGGCGGAGCGCATTGTCGAGCGCGCCCGCACGGGGCAGGCCTCGATCGAGTCCATCAAAGCCGAAACACAGCGCCTGGCGCCGCCTCTGCTTTACGACCTCACGGAACTCCAGCGGCACGCCAACCGCTTGTACGGCTTTAGCGCGCAGAAGACTCTGGATCTCGCGCAGGCGTTGTATGAGAGCCACAAGCTCATCAGCTATCCGCGCACGGACAGCCGGCACCTCTCCGAGGACGTGGCGGGGACCCTGCCGCAGATCGTCAAGAACATCGCTGGGCCTTATCGTGAGCATCTGGCGCCCGGCACGGGCGAGCGCGCCTTGGGACGGCGGTTCGTCGATGACTCCAAGGTGACCGATCATCACGCCATCCTTCCCACCACAACTTCACCCGCGAAGGGCCGCCTGTCGGCGGAGGAAGGAAAGATCTACGATCTGATCTGCCGGCGTCTGCTCAGCGCCTGGCAAGCGGACCACCTCTGGTCGGTCACGACGGTGATCACCGCGATTATGAATGGCGACCTTACCGACCGCTATCACTCGTCAGGAACTTCAGTGCAGCAGCCAGGCTGGAAGGTGCTGGATATCGCCGTCGAAAAGAAGATGAAGCGGGGGCAGGGAAGCGGCGAGGAAGAGCGGGGGGAGCAGGNNTTCACGGAAGGCACGCTGCTCACGGCCATGGAGACAGCCGGCAAAACTCTCGACGAGAAGGAACTGTCGGAAGCCATGAAGGAGACCGGCCTGGGGACGCCCGCGACGCGTGCGGCCATCATCGAGGTGCTGCTCAAGCGGGACTACATCGTGCGGCAGGGCAAGAGCCTGGAAGCCACCGACAAGGGCATCCGGCTGATCGAAGTTGTCCATGCCGAGGTGAAGAGTCCTGCCATGACGGGCCAGTGGGAGGCGTATCTCAAACGCATCCAGCGCGGCGCAGCCGAGCTCGGGCCGTTCCTGAAAGGGATCGAGGATTACGTACGGGAAGTGGTGAGCAAGGTGGGGCAGACGCCGCAGACCGCTCCGGCCGCGGCGGCGGTGGCAGCCGCAAGTCCGCCGCGAGTCCCTGCCCCGCCGCAAGCGCCCATGACCGCGGCGGCGCTCACGGGCGACCTCGAGAGTCTCCTGCACAGTGCGTTCGGCTTCTCTTCTTTCCGGCCGAACCAGGAAGCCGTCTGCCGCGCGGCTATCGAGGGCCGGGACGTGCTGCTGGTCATGCCGAGCGGGTCCGGCAAGTCGCTGTGCTACCAACTGCCAGGCATCGCGCGGGGTGGAACCACGCTCGTCATCAGCCCGCTCATTGCCTTGATGGAAGACCAGGTGGCCAAACTCAAAGCGCGGGGGTTCGTGGTGGACCGCATCCATTCCGGCCGCCCGCGCCCTGACTCGCGCCAGGCTTGCCTTGATTACCTCAGCGGCAAGCTGCAGTTCCTCTTCATCGCGCCGGAGCGGCTGCGCGTGCCCGGTTTCCCGGACATGCTGGCCAAACGGCCGCTATCCCTCATCGCCATTGACGAGGCGCACTGCATCTCGCAGTGGGGGCATGATTTCCGGCCGGATTACCGCATGCTCGGGCAGTACCTGCCCGGTTTGCGCCCGGCGCCGGTGATGGCGCTGACCGCTACGGCCACGCCCATCGTGCAGAATGACATCGCCGAGCAGTTGGGGCTGGTGCAGCCGGAGCGCTATGTGCACGGGTTTCGACGCGATAACATCGCGATTGAGGTTGTCGAGATCGCGCCTTCCCAACGGGCCGAGCTCACGGGCGTTCTGTTGGGTGAGGCGGAGCGCCGGCCGGCAATCGTCTACACACCGACGCGGAAGCAGGCCGAGGCGTTGGCCGTCGAACTTGGGGCGAACTTTCCCGCTGCGGCCTACCACGCGGGGCTCGATGCCCAGCGGCGTCAGCGAGTCCAGGAGGAGTTCCTCAAGGGCCGGATCGATGTCATGGTG
>PMYF01000541.1 GCA_003171295.1 Acidobacteriota bacterium
ACAGGAAACCCCGGTCAGGTCAGTTGATTTCGACTTCCGCACGGGCGTCCCAAATCGCGGAGCGAACCTGGTTGCGGCTTTCGCCGAGGGCGAGCAACTTTACCATCGCGGCCTTGCCGTCGGGGAACAGGATTCGCTCCGCGGCGCCTACGTTGATATCCATGACGCGGAAGAGCGGCTGCTGTGCGACTGCCAGACTGGCGAAAAGCAGCAAGAACAAAGGTGTCTTGTACATGGTTTGAACCCCCACTCAGAATCTTCGACCTCGACCTTAGGTGCGACCATACGCCCGCTTTCCCCCCCGGTCAAGCTCGGATCGCCACCGATGTAATCGCGACGAGCCGCACGGTAATCCGGAAACTGGACCTTCCTCCGGAGGAAGTCACGTGCCCGCAAGAACACTTTCGCCGGGTGACACAACGGGTTTTTCCGTTTCTCGTGCCGCCGTTCTTATACTCCCGCGAGCTGAACCTCCACCCGGAATGAAGGGCGGAGGCCTCCTCGTATTTCCCTCCATTGCACAGGACCGGGACGTTCCTGAGTTAGCAGAGTCAGTTAGCATAATCAACTTGACAATCTGTCCTTCGTGCCGTAGTGTCCTCGCAGAAACACACTAATCGGTCAAGATTGCGGTTGCTGCGCGAGCGGCTTTGCGTCGTGGGTCTTAAAGGCGAAACAGGGTGGATTCAATCCCCGGGAGGAGAGCCATCGTGGGTCGACTACATTTGGGACTAGCGGTAATCGTGTGCTTGAGTGCGGCCTGTGCTTTCGGTCAGGACACCGCCACAATCGTAGGGACGGTTACAGACACCACGGGCGCTGTCGTCCCGGGTGCCAAGGTTGCGGTCGCGCAACCTGCGAAGGGTTATCTGCGGGACTTGGTGAGCAATTCGGCAGGAGACTTTTCCGCCCCTGCCCTACCCATAGGCTCTTATACCGTCAGCGCAGAAGCCCCGGGCTTTCAAAAGCTTGTCCACACGGATATCGCCCTTACCGCCGGCCAAGTCCAGCGAGTGGACTTGAAACTGACGGTTGGTCAAGTAAACCAGGAGGTTACGGTCACTGGAAATGTGGCCGGCGTGCAGACGGAAACCGCGACCATCTCCGGAGTCGTATCGGCCACGCAGGTGGAGAATCTCAATTTGAATGGGCGCAACTTCCTGGCCTTGACGGCTCTGGTTCCGGGCGCCTCGCCCGACAATGGTTTCAATCCCAATCACCTGGGCCACTTCAGCTCCTGCATCGGAGTTTACTATAACGGGCTGCGATCGGAATTCAGCAACCTGGAGATTGATGGCGGTAACAACTCGGACGAAGCAGGCGGCGGCAACGGCGGCGATACCACGCCCTCTTTGAACTCCATCGCGGAATTCCGCATTTCGACCTCCACCTATGGCGCCGACGTCGGACAGCACGCCGGCCCCGTCATCGAGGTGGTCACGAAATCCGGCACCAAAGACTTCCATGGCAACATGCACGAATTTCTGCGTAATGACGCCATGGATGCCAACGCCTATTTCTTGAATAGGGAGATAGCTCCGGCCGGCGGCAACGCCCCCAAGCAGCCCTTAAAGTGGAACACCTACGGTTACACTCTAGGCGGCCCGTTCTATATTCCGGGACACTACAATACGGATAAGTCCAAGACTTTCTTTTTCTGGTCCGAAGAGTGGGCCAATTATCGGGAAGGGACGACTGTCTCCGGGACGGTTCCTTCCACGCGGATGAGGCAAGGGGACTTCGGCGAGTGTGACCCGAGCTCCGCCGAGGCCAATGCCATCATCATCTCACAGGGATGTACGCTCCCCACCAATCCCCTCACGAACCAACTCTTCCCGGGAAATACGGTCCCTGTCGATCCCAACGCCCACGGCTTATTGGCGGGGTTGGTGCCGCTCCCCAATAGCGGCGTGGATTCCTATGTGTCGGCCCGCACGGTTCCGGAAAACTTTCGTGAAGAGCAGATTCGCGTGGATCAAAATATCAGCGACAAGGCCCGTGTTTTCGTTCGCTACACCCATGACGCCTGGGAGCGGACGCAAACGCCCGCCCTGTGGACAGGCTCTCAGTTCGACACTACCGCCACGAAAGTTCAGAACCCGGCGGTGTCCGCGGTGTTGAACATGACGTACGCGTTCAAGCCCAACCTGGTTAACGAATTCGTCATGGGCTACGGGGATGATCCCCACAATTACGTTCCGGTCGCCGGTCCCGGCAGCCCTGTCAACTCGGTGAACAAGCCGGCGGGTTGGACTGCCAATAATCTCTTCAGTGTTAACGCGACGCAGGCTTTGCTTCCAGGCATCAACATCTCTGGGGGAACCCCGGCCTCGTTCTACCAGTCCTCCGGACCGTACCCGTTCATCAACTCCAATCCCGTAACGACTTTCAAGGAGAAGATCGCCTGGACGGTTGGCAAACACACGATCAAAATAGGGTTCTATCTGGAAAAGTACGACAAGAATGAGGAATTCGGCGCTCCACCCCAAGGAGAAATAGTGTTTTCCGGTTCCAGCGCGGTTTCTACCGGCAACGGTCTGGCCGACATGTTCTTGGGAAGGATGGGGCAGTACACGGAGGGCTCACCGATCGTCAACGGCGTTCCGGTAGGGGGGTACAACAAGGGACACTGGCGCGCCACGCAGTTCGAGCCTTATGTCCAGGATGACTGGAAGGCTACCCGGAAACTTACCTTTAACTTGGGGCTCCGCTACTATTATTACTCCCCCCTCCATGACGTCACGCACCCCACGGTTGATTCGGGCTTTGCCCCCTCCCTCTATAATCCCCAATTCGCCCCGCAGTTGGATGCCAACGGAAACCTGATCATCAGCCCTGACACCATCAACTACACGACCTTCGGCAATGGACTGCTTGAGTGCGGTAATGCACTCCCCTCGGGCTGCACGGTGGCCCACAAGGCAAACTTTGCCCCCCGTTTCGGTTTTGCTTATGATCCCTTCGGCCAGGGTACCAGCGTAATTCGAGGGGGGTATGGCCTCTATTTTGAGCCGCCCAACTTGATCAGCACGGAACAAACTCAGGGCAACCCCCCGTTCGAGTTGGCGGATTCGGGCTTTAACATCGCCGGCTACCAGAGCATTGTTCCCGGGGCAATCGGACCGGCAAGCATCCATGCTATCCCTTTCCATGGATCCGCGACTTACAGCCAGCAGTTCAGCTTGGGGGTTGAGCATCAATTCCCTCGCAGTTACCTGCTGGGCATTACCTACGTGGGAAGTCTCGGTCGTCACTTGCCCCGACAGCGTAACCTGAACCAGGTTCCCATCGGCGTTGGCAATGTGAACGCGCCCGCTCTGGCAGGAACCACGGGATGTGACGCCGCAGGCAACTGCGATGTGCAGAACCTGTTGATCAACAACATCCAACCGAGCATCTTCTTCGTCCCCTACCGGGGTTTTTCGACGATCAACATGCTGGAGCCCACGGCGATCTCTAATTACAACTCCATGCAGGTCAGTCTGCGGCATACGGTGAGTCACGGTCTCACGCTCCAGGTTATGTATACGTACGGGCACACCCTGGACGATGCCAGCGGTTATGCTCAGAGTTACGGCACTAACGACTACAGCTTGTCGCGGTGGTACGCCACGTCCAGCATGAACCGTACTCATGTCTTTCAGGCGAGCTACGTCTATGACTTGCCCTTCTTCCGCAATACCACTCACTCCTTGGTGCGAGAAGTGGGCGCCGGATGGAAGATCAGCGGCATTACAAGCCTTTTCAGCGGTCAGCCCGTGGATGTCACCTGCGGGGTCAGCGGATTTAGCACCGGCGTCGGAACGCAGGTTCGCTGTAATTCCGTAGGGAATCTGGCCAAACAAAAGGGGGTCTTCAACGACCCGCAGTTCGGGCCGACGGTGACTTTCTTCAACCCCGCCGTCGTCACCCAGCCGCTCCTCAGCCAGTTCCGCGCCGACAACGAACCGGGAATGTTCGGCTACCTGGGACGCAACGCGCTCCAGGGCCCGGGCCGCAACAATTCCGACCTCGCACTCCTCAAGAACTTTCCGGCGCCGTGGTTCCGAGGTGAGCATTCGGAGGTGCAATTCCGCTTCGAAACTTTCAACTCGTTCAATCACACGCAGTTTAACTCGATCAACGCTAGTTGCAGCTCGTCACTTACCTTCGGTCAACCTTGTACCAACTTAGGTAATGGTGAGGTAGCGGGCACTTTCAGTCCGCGCCTCATTCAGATTGGTTTACAATTCAATTTCTAGCGTATGGATGATGGCATTTCCCCGGCGCTACGGTGGCAACCTCGCGCCGGGGCCCCCTTCGGTTCGGAGGGGGCCGGCAGTCATGGGACGATCACCACGGAGACATCGGTTAGGCCAATCGGTTCACCCGGCCGGCGCGTTTACCNNCACCAGGGGAAGACCCGCGAATCCGCAATCCCCAGAGAATGCAAAAGGCGCATGGCCTTCTGCGGCAGCCTGCCATGAGTAAGCGAACTCAAAGGGTGCGATTCTGCCTAGCCGAACGGGTATGCCTGGCTGTCCTCCTGATCTGCCTGATATCCGATTGCCTGGGGACCCTTACAATGGCCTCGCCGTTGTCATCGAGCGATCAAACCTCGGCCGCCGACCTCCAGGAAGTTAAGACCCTCGCCCGTCAACGCCGCTGGAGTGAAGCTGCAACTCAGGTCGAGGCCCTGCTCAAGCAACATCCCGATGACTCGCAACTCTTCTACTGGCGAGGGGTCGTGCGCTTCCAAATGAAGGACAACATCGGGGCCATCATGGCGTTTCGGTCGGCGGAGCGACTTGGTTTGAACACCGCGGCTCTGCACAAGTCACTGGGGCTCGCCTACTGGCGGATCCATCAATATGGTCTCTTCGAGCGGCAAATGGAGAGGGTGATCCAGCTCAATCCCTTGGATTATGAACCCTATTATGACCTTGGGCGTCATTACCAAAGCATAAGAGATGACTGCACTCATGCGGAGGACCTTCTCCAGAAAGCGATCCAGCTCAAACCGGATGACCCCAAGATCATCTTCAGCCGGGGAGTCTGTCAGGAGATGTTGGGACACCGCCAGGATGCCATGTCGAGCTATGTCGAGGCGATGCATTGGGTCGAGACCAAACATGAAAAGTACAGTTGGCCGTTCCAAGAGATGGCCCGGCTGCTGCTGGGGCAAGATCCCCAGCAAGCGCTAAAACTCGCGCAGAGGGCAGTGGAATTGGAGCCTGAGTTGGACGCAGCCCACCAGATTCTCGCCAAGGTTGAGGATGCCCTGGGCAAGTACCCCGAAGCCATCGCGGAACTTCTTACCGTGGCGCGGCTGGATCCTTCGAATCCCTCGCCTCACTACTCCCTTTTCGTACTCTATAAGAAGACCAACGATCCGGAAGCAGCTCAGGCACAGTTGAAGCAGTTCGATGAACTCAACACTCTCTATGCGCAACGCTAGGTTTATTGAAGCCGTCTTGGGTTGGAGTGTGCTCCTCGCCGCGGTCGGATTTAGCGGGACCGCAGGAGCCTTTGCGCAGTTTGGGCCGCTGGTGGACGCGATGGATGCTCCTCAGGCGAAAACTGAGGAAGAGCTTGACCTATACCTCAAATTAGTGGTCAGCACCAAGCCGCGAGCGAGCTTTGAGATTGCAGAACGTTTCGCCGCGGAATACCCGAAATCTGAACTTTTGGGCCTGGTTTTTGAATACGAGATGCAAGCCTGCCAGCGTTTGGACGACTTTGAAGGAATCCTGCGCGCCGGCAGGAAGGCTCTCGAGCTTCAGCCTGACAATGCCGATACGCAACTGACACTGGCGAGCGT
This sequence comes from Acidobacteriota bacterium, assembly GCA_003171295.1. Lineage (GTDB taxonomy): Bacteria > Acidobacteriota > Terriglobia > UBA7540 > UBA7540 > Bog-366. The sequence continues at coordinate 5,801 of PMYF01000541.1, forward strand.
CATCCCCGACCATGCTCTGGGTAGACCGGACTCTGCCAGGCTGTTACAAGAAGCCGAAGGGTATTCACGCGGGAGCTTGCGCGAGCTCTCCACGATGCATATTCCCAAAGAGATTTTGCCGGAGCGCTGGAAAACCCTTCGCGGCCAGCTCGAAGCTCAAGCGCATGAAGCATTGGGGAAGATTGAGAGAAATAGGGGCGATCTACAGGCCGCTATCGCGGAGTTCGCTTTGGCTGCCTTGCATAATCCCGTCCCGCAAGGCATGCAATTCTTTGAGCTGGGCGCCGCTTACGCTCAGGCGCGCCGAGAGGAGGAAGCGCAGCGAACCTTGCAACGCGCTGTAGACCTCGGCCCGGACAGCGTCCGCGAGGCGGCTCAGCGTGAATTAGCGAAAATCGCCGGTGACAGAATCCCGTAGCGCCCAAGAACTCAAACTAAGAGCAAGTTACTTTCATGGAGATACTACTGCCAACGCGAAACATCATATGAGGTTGGTGACCGTTCATGACCCCTCACCCGGCCCGCGCCGGCTGGCGAAAGCGCCGGGTGGCCGACTTCTTCTTCCGCAGGAAGACGAAGTGGTCGAGCTTGGTAGGATGGTTGCGATCTCCATTGGGTGGCAGGCCGATGGGGGACGTTGGAGGATACGGACAGAGCCGCTGGATGACGCGGGCGTCTGGGTCGTGCATGACACCCATGATCATAGGGATTCCTCTTCTTCAATTATAGTTTCGCCAGCACACAGCACCTCCGAGGCGAAGACGAGGGGATGCGTCCGGGCAGAAAGTCTCTGACTCAGGACCCGCGGAAGGCAGAAGAGAGTCGTTCGGACCATCTCGGAGAGGGAAAATGCACCGAAAGGGCTCGGTTGGAGACAGACAGGTGAATACTCTCAGGCGCCGGAAAGCCAAAAGGCGAATTCCGGATTGTGCTATAGCGGCCAGGGAGAACAGAACGGAATTCACGGTCGTCCTCACCGCGGACGGCATCCTCAGGCGGTAATTATGCATCTATAGTAACTTGGACAGAGGAAATGGGAGAAATGCCTAGCTGCGGTACCATGAGCCCCTTTCGGAATTCCACGCGACGTTCGGAGTCCTAACCCATACCCCTCGGTGAAGCAAGAACCAACCATTTGCAAAGGGTTCGACCAAAAACCCGTTGATTACGCCATGCTGGAGCGCAGACTTTTCGATCTGATTGAAGGCGTCTCTCACAAGGAGCGGGAGGCGGGAGGGTTCGTGCGAGCGTTGCTGGAGAGCATGCTGCGCGAGTTCGGAAACTCTCTCCACCTGCTGGCGGCTGCTGAGTTCCGCCGGGAGGACGGCCGCTATGAAATCACATGGTCACAAGGCGAACCCCTTTGGGATTTGTTGGACCGTGGATTATCTTATCGCAAAGTGCAACGCCGTCTGCTGGGCCAGTCTTGGTGGATTCAGCGGGGGTTGCGCCGACAGACCGAGGGTCGCGAAGACTGGTACGACCTGATTTTGATTCCGGTAGACCGCGAGTTGCATCAGGTGCTTGGCCTGATCACTCCCTCCATGGCCGGTAAGGAGGGCCAGCAGCGCGAAGCTGACTTCCAGGTATTGGGACGGCTGATCCGGTTCTTTGGTGATCGCCAGCATCAGCAAGAAAGGCTTCAGGAAATCCTGACGCTCGCGCGGGAACAGCAAATGAGCTTATTGTCGCCGGAACTGCCCTCCTTGCCTGGTTATCAAGCTGCTCAACGGTCCGTTCCGGCACAGGAAGTGGGCGGCGATTATCATCAGATCATCCCCTTGGGGCCGGGCAGTTTTGCCGCGGCGATCGCCGACGCCAAGGGCAAGGGA
>PMYF01000501.1:0-355 GCA_003171295.1 Acidobacteriota bacterium
AAGATTGAGTTCAATCATTACAATCTTGAGGTATTTCTGTCGGTGGCTCGCCTCTACCGGCAGAACCTGCTCATGCTCCGTGACCTGGCGCGAATCTCGGAAGCCCTCGCCTTCGCGCAGGGCTATGCGGGTAGAGGCGAGGCGGAAAAGGCTGTCGCCTCACTCGACCGGGCGTTGAGTATTGCTGAGAATATCCGGCAGTACCGGAACCAGGTTCTCGCGGACGCGACGGCGACCTGGTACAAGACCTGGCTGCCGCGGGTCCCGGAAGCCAATGGGCGCAAATTCCTCGACCAGGTTGACGACGTAAAGGATCATCATCCGATCCGCACCGTGGACATGAGCTACCTGGTCT
>PMYF01000501.1:408-3018 GCA_003171295.1 Acidobacteriota bacterium
ACAGTGGGTTCGTTATTGACAGGAGCGTCACTTCATGACCCACCGAATTCACGTTAGCGGAATCTTTTCGGAAGCGGTGCGGTGGCGGGCGCCGGCTGCTTTCTGTCTTCTGCTGATGGCTTGCTGCCTGTCCGCTCGAGCGCAGGAGTCCGAACGCGGCAAGGCGGAGGCCTGGGGCCAGTTGCACGTGACGGTCGTTGACCACGACTCCGGCAAGCCCGTGGCGGCGCGTTGCTACCTGACCGACCCGACCGGGCAATTCTGGTCACCCGCGGGAGCCATCAACTACGTCCGGCTGCCCGAGCGCAACTTTGTGACTTCGGGGGAGTTTCGCATCGCACTGCCGCCCCGGACGTACACGCTGGTGGTCGAACGCGGTCCGGAATATAACAGTGTGACCCGCGAGATCGCCATGAGCGTGGGGGAGGCGCGCGAGGAGACGGTTGAGTTGGCGCGCTGGATCAACATGAACGCGCGCGGTTGGTACTCGGGCGACCTGCATAACCACCGCGACTGGCAGGAGGTTTCCTCCCTGCTGCTGGCGAACGACCTGAACCTGGCGACGACCTTGACCGAGTGGATTTGGGAAAATGCGCCCAACTCGCGCGCGCCGGAATCCCACGACGGGAAGCCGCCGGCCATTCAAGAGGTGGATGCGACACACGCCTATTCAATTTTCGATACCGAGATCGAACGCTTGCAAGACGGCCCGGGCGCGGTGGACTTGGTGGGCCTGCGCGCACCCGTGGCTTTTCATGGGTATCTGGTTTATCCCCCCAACACGGAATTCACCGCCGCCGCGCATCGCCTGGGGGGTTATGTGGATGCGGAAAAAATCACCTGGCGCGACGGCGCGGCGCTGGTGGCGTTGGGGCAGGTGGACTTCGCCGGTCTGGTGCACAACCACTTCAATCGCCATGGCGTTGACACGGATACCGCCGGCTGGGGGATGATCCCGAAAGAGAAGCCTGAGTACGACACGCCCGCGGGCATGGCGCTCTGGACGATGGAAACCTATTACCGGCTGTTGAATTGTGGGTTCAAACTACCGGTCTCAGCTGGCTCGGCTTCGGGAGTCAAACCCTCGCCGCTGGGCTTCGATCGCGTTTACGCCCACCTGACGGGAAAGTTCAGCTACACGGACTGGTTTCACACGCTCAAAGCTGGGCGCAGCTTTGCGACCAACGGGCCGATGCTTTTCCTCACGGTGAATGGCCGCGAACCGGGCGGGTTGGTGGTCATTCCCGAGGGGAAGCCGGGGAAGCCCTCCGCAACCACGGGAAAGTTGCAGGTGCATGTGGAGGCGGGTTCGAGTCACGAACTCGACCGCGTCGAGGTGGTGTGGAAGGGGCGGATCCTGAAGACGTTCGCGCCGGCGAACGACCCCACTCGCGCCAGTGGTGAGTTTGAGTTCGATCCGGACGACACGGGATGGATTGCGGCGCGCGCCTTTGAAAAAATCGCCCCGGCGATTCGCTTTGCCGAGACCAGCCCGGTGTACGTGCAGAGGGGGTCGAGTCGCGGCTTGGTGCCGGAAGACGCGAAGTATTTCGTGGGCCTGATGGATCAGGGGTTGAAGTTCTACCAGAACTACCCGGGCTTCCGCAGCGAGGCCGATCGCCAGGCCATGCTGGAGGTGTTCCGGCGCGCACGGGGAGTTTATGAACGGCTGGCCACGGCGCGCGGCGCGACGCTGACCGAGCCTGCTCCAGCGAAACCGTGAGTACGCATAGCCGCCCGGGAAGGTGGGCTGGCTTAAGCAGGAGGTTTCCCAGAGGTAGCCAAGCCTATTGTCACTGGTTGGCCACTCCACTTGAAAGCATGCCCGGCCTGTTCCAGTTCGTATGCGGCTACACGACTTGGTGTAGGTAATTCTGTCCTGGTTCTGCTGGAGAACGTTGCTGAATCGCGGGGATTTCCCGTAACCTATTGATAATACAGAATCTAATGAAGGCCTGCGGGAATTCGAAAACTTGGCCCCATCCGTGCTCTATGGATAGCGTACGAAAAATCCCAGGAGGTCTAGACTATGAAGAAACTTCTAACAGTTCTGTTTGCGTCGATGGTGATCTTCTCGCTGGCGATGCCGGTGTTTGCTGACGATGCGGCCCCCGAGACAACGAAGAAGGTTAAGGTAAAGAAGAGCAAGAAGGGCAAGGCTGGGAAGACCGAGAAGACCGTCGAAGAAACCAAATAGCAGCACTGGCCCATAGGTCATTCGACCGGGTTTGGAAGATGAAAACCCAGGCGTACTTTTTAAAGCCCCCGGGCAAGCGCGACGGGGGCTTTGCTTTTTGTATGGAGCAGGTTCGCGAGCGGGGGAAACTGCCAGGTTCTTGCGGGCGGTGGCTTCGGCTACTTTTTTGCCGGGGCTGCCGGTTTCCAGTTCCAATATACCGGGCAGTCATGCACCTCCGCTTTGTTTTGGAAGGTAGTGTCGAGGTTGAAGTCGTCGACGAAGTCATCGTCGCAGGTGGCCGCGCTCCCGAAAACGCCTGCCGCCAATTGTTGTTTCAGTTCATCTTCTGTCAAGACATGCAGCGCGGCCAGCCGCTCCGGTGGAAGCTTTAGCTTGTGGGAGTACTGGAATTCATATCCCCGCGGCGGTCT
>PMYF01000531.1 GCA_003171295.1 Acidobacteriota bacterium
GAGTCGTCCAGCCCGTCCCCACCGAGCCGAGCCTCGGGACGCCGCATGAGATGGCATTTGCTAATAGATCGCCAAACTACGTGGTCAACACCTCTACGACTCCTGCCGCTACATGGAGCGCGGCGGTGACAATGACATATGCGCCCACGGGTGCAAACTGGGGCTACTGCATGATGTATCGTGCAGGTGTAACAAATCCCGATGCTTTCGTAGTGGCAAAGGCTTCTGGCATCACTTTGGACACGGCCGCCAACTTCCAATATCAGTATCCGGGGGTTTTCCTTGAAGTTGGAGGAGCGGCAGGGCTGAGCGGAATGGTATGGATTCCCATCGTCGCCAACAAGCAGTTCAAATGGTGCACCGTGGGCGGGAATGGGCTCATTCATATCGCATCGCCTGTGGCGTACATGTCATGACGGACGTGGAGGGGAGATGAGCATTGACTGGCATTGGGTAGCGAACGCTGTTCTTGGCTCTGGGGTGGTGGGGCTTGGGTGGAGGAACGCCAAGGCGCGCGGGGCGCAAGAGGAGAGGTTGAAGGAAATGGGGGAGCTCATCATAGATCATGGGGCGACACTCGCTACGCACACGGCGCAACTCGCCAAAGCGGAAGGCAACTTCAATGTCATCGACGCCAAGTTGGAAGCGATCAAGGAAGGCGTGACCGGCCTAGGGGAGACTCAGAAGGAAACCAACCGGCTCATCATCAATCACATCATAAGGCCATCGGAGCGGGATGGAGGTAGGGACGAATGATAGTCACTGATACATTTCTCACCTCCAATCCCTACAGCCGCCCCGGCACGCCACTGGGCGAGGTCATGGCGCTTATCATGCACTGGACGGGGAAGCCGATGCAGCCCGCGCAGGGGGTCCGCGCTTTCTTCGAAAACCGCAAGACGGGGGCGGATGGATATGGCAGCGCTCACTACATCATCGACCAAGGGGGAGCGGTCCTCCGCTGCATCCCGGAGGCCGAAGTTGCTTATCACTGTGGAGTGGCAGTCATGGACGATGAGCACCGTGATCCGGCAAGTTGGAAGTTCTACACGGACTGGGCGCGCGCTCAATTCGGAGAGAGCCATTGCCAGACTGCACCAAGCATCGGGCCGAACCTGGTGACGCTCGGAATCGAGATGTGCGTGGTGGACTTCGCGGGGAACTTTACCGTTCAGACCTCAGATGCGGCCGCAGAACTCGCCGCCGACATCTGCACGCGGCATCATCTCAATCCGTTCTCAGACGTGGCCACGCACAACATGGTCTGCGGATACAAGGACTGCCCTCGACTGTGGGTCAATCACCCGGAGTTGCTTGGGGAGTTCCTAGCCAACGTGGCAAGCGCAAAAGCAAAGAGAGGGTAATATGGCAGGCATCGTCAGTATCGAAAATCTTAAGGGCCTCGGGGACATCGTTCCGGGGATTTCTAAAGGGATCAGCGACCTTGCCAACGGCATACGTACAGCCATCACAGGAGTGGATACTCAGAAGCAGGCCGATCTCTTGGCGAAATTAACTGAGCTTGACGCCGCAGCGCAGAATGCACAGACCGAACTCGACAAGGTAGAAGCGGCTAGTTCTTCGAAGTTCGTCGCGGGCTGGCGCCCGTTCGTGGGCTGGATCTGCGGTTGCGCATTGGGATTCCAGTATATTATCCGCCCACTCGCATTATGGTTCGCTTCTATCGCTTTCCATGTCAATCTCGCCATGCCGGCGCTGGACCTGTCGGAGATGATGCCTGTTCTCATCGGGATGCTCGGCCTTGGGACGATGCGCACGGTGGAGAAGATCCAAGGCGCACAGGGCAACCACTGAAATAGCAAGGGGACCAGTCTCCCTGCCGGGATTGGTCCCCTTCATCCCGGCCCGCTTTCGCCTTCGGGATAACGTAAGTTCCTACATAAATGTAGCTTTGTCAATCCCTTGTTTCACCGTCACAATTCGTAAACATTTCATTGACACCGCATGCGCCGTGGTGTATAAACGAAGCATGGAACAAATGCAGGACGTTCGGATTCGGACGGTACCAGTGAAACTGGTACGGCAATTGAAGTCGGTACTTGCTACCGAAGGGACTACGCTTATCGAATGGTTCCTGATAGCGGCGACTCGCACTGTTGACGAGAAGAGACGGGCGTCGTGAGTGTCTTGATTGACGTTTCCGGGCAGACATTCGCAAAACTGACTGTCATTGCGAGGGTTCCCCCTAGAGGGAAATCGCGGTACGCTTTTTGGCTATGCCTTTGCGAATGCGGAAACACGGCCATCGTTCAGTCGCGTTGGCTGAGAAACGGAAGAATCAAGAGTTGTGGATGTCATAGAAGGCGGCTGCACGGATTTTCGGGAACGCATATCTATGACATCTGGCGCGGGATGCGTTCGCGTTGCGGAGATGAACGGTGCGCCATGTATTACAGGTATGGCGGAAGGGGAATTGCTCTGTGTTCTGAATGGAAAAATGATTTCCTCACTTTCAGGTCATGGGCTATAACGAATGGATACAAACCCGGCTTATCCATAGACAGAATCGACAACGATGGCAACTACGAGCCATCTAATTGCCGGTTTTTGACAATTTCCGAAAACAGCAAAAGAAAAGGGAAGTACTGGGGCAAGAACAAGAGGCCAGTATGATTGCGAGATTTTGTTCGTACTGCAAGCCTCGCCGCCTCATGGAAGAGATCGACGATGGACTGGATCGCAGGCTAGAGACGGACGGTATTTGCCCGGAGTGCTTCAAGCGGGTGATAGAAGAACTGAAGGAAACTGGGAGGGGAGACGGGGCCGTTGGCCCCGGTGCGATAGAACCTGTGGCGGCAGGAAAGAGAGATTACCCCAACGAAACGGGCGGCGCCGCCATGCCGCAAGGTCCGGCCGGCCACTAGTTGACCGGCTGGGCCTCCTGCTGGCGCGAGGGGAAAGTTGCAACGCCAACCCCTCCGCCAGCTTTTTCAGGCAGCGCCTTTCGGAGCAGGAGGTTGTCATGGAGTCTATCAGTTTTTCCGAGCACGCCACAATCGGCGAGATGTACCACCCCGCGATGAAGATCACGGATCAAGCGGAGGCGGATAGGTACTTCGAGGCGTGCGTCAAGCACTGCATGAGGTTTGGAAAGTCCCGCGAGGAAGCCGAAAGCATCCAACGGTCAAACCTTGGCTACTTCGCCGGCTACTACGACGATGAGACCATGGCGCGCGTAAATCGCCTCTTCCGAACGACTCATCCTATCTTCGGGGGCACCACGCCAACAGCCGAGGAAGCATTTCAGGCCGGAGTGAAGATGGCGAAGGACGGAGCGAGACCGTGTGCTTGGAAACTTTATGGAATCAAGCTGGGAGACGGGGCCGTTGGCCCCGGTATCGATATCCCTGTGGCGGCAGGAAGGGAAGGACCCTTAACCCCCAAATCACGCGGGGCCGCCACCCCGCAATTTTGAAGGGCTTGGCAATCGGGCGCCCTGACACACTCTGTTTCGGCGAGGTGTCAGGGCCTCCTGCTGGCGCGAGGAGAAAGTTGCAACGCCAACCCCTCCGCCAGCTTTTCAGGCAGCGCCTTTCGGCGCAGGAGGCTTGTATGGAGTCTACACGGGTTCAGCGAAAAAAGACAGCGAATAAAAGTGTTCTCGCTTGGCACTTCGTGAAAGACGATGGGACCAACCGCGACGGCATCAAAGAGGAAGTCGGCAAGTGGTATTCCGTTACCGGTGAGATCGTTCCGTGTGAGAACGGGCTGCACGGATCGGTGAGACTCATCGATGCTCTATCATTCGCGCCGGGGGCTATCCTTCGCAGGACTGAGCACCGGGGAACAATCGTAGAAGATGATGAGAAGATAGCATCCAGGAAGCGCCGCGCCCTCTGGCAGATCGACGCCACAATCATCCTTCATCTATTCGCTTGCGCTGTTGCTGAAAAAGCTTTGAAGGACGCAAAGGTCACGGACGAACGGTGCTGGAAGGCAATCAAAGTCAAGCGACAGTGGCTCAAGAAGAAGGCGACCGACGAGGAACTTGATGCCGCGTGGTCTGCCGCGTGGTCTGCCGCGGAGTCTGCCGCAAGGTCTGCCGCGAGGTCTGCCGCGAGGTCTACCGCGTGGTATGCCGCGAGGTCT
>PMYF01000673.1 GCA_003171295.1 Acidobacteriota bacterium
GGCGAGATCGGCCTGGATTATTACTACGACCACTCGCCACGGGACGTTCAGAAGCAAGTCCTGATTCGCCAAATGGAGCTGGCCCGCGAGCTCAAGCTCCCCATCATCATCCATTGCCGCGACGCATGGGCAGATTTGTGCGAGATTGCCGCCGCCCACTGGAGGCCAACCGGCCAGGGCGGGATACTCCACTGCTTTACGGGTAGTGTTAAAGACGCACAGACTTTTATGGAATTGGGCTTCCTGATTTCCTTCGCGGGGAATCTGACGTTCAAGAAAGCCGAGAACCTGCGGGAAGTTGCGTGCGAGGTCCCGCTGGACCGTCTGCTGATGGAGACCGATTGTCCTTACTTGGCGCCGGTGCCTTATCGCGGCAAGCGCAACGAGCCCGCCTACGTGCTTGGTGTGGCGAAGGAGCTTGCCCGGCTTCATAATCTGACCATGGAAGAGATCGGGTCCCGGCTTATTCAGAATTTCGAGAAGTTCTTATCCGGGGCCCGGAGTCAGGCCTGAGTTTAACGCGCCCGGAGCCTCCGGTGGAGGGAACGCGGTAGCTGTCCGGCCGGTGGCCTCCGTTTGGCCTGACCATTCTTCCAGCGCGAGTTGCAGGCGGTGGATTTCAAAGTCCAGTGCACCCATGGCTTCCCGGACCGGTTCGAGATCTCCCTGGCGAGCGATCTGTTCGAGGCGGAAGGCCGCCGCGAAGGCAGGCCGGGCTGCGAAGTTTCCCACGGCGCTCTTCAGCCGCTGGACGGCTTGTTCCAGATCGGGGCCCGGAGTCTTTTCTGCGGCAAGATTAATAGCCTCCAGTAGCCTGGGGAGACTATCCAGAAACAAGCGTGCCAGCTCACTGAATAACTGATGGTCTCCCTCCAGGCTTGCCCAGACGGCCTGCCAGTCGATGCAATCGTCGAGCCGTGCGGGCGTCGCCGGAGCTGGCGCGGGCGCGGAGGGCCGGATGAGCCGATCGATGGCCTCAAACAGCTCTGCCGGATGGATCGGCTTGGCCACATAGTTGTCCATCCCGGCGGCCAGGCAGCGTTCCCGGTCACCTTTCATGGCGTGAGCCGTCATGGCGATGATGGGAATGCGCTGGCCGGTGGCTGCCTCCTTGGCGCGGATGGCGCGCGTGGTTTCGAATCCATCCATTTCCGGCATTTGTATGTCCATCAGGACCAGCTCAACCCCCCCCTGCTCCAGCTTGGCGAGGACTTCCCGCCCGTTGCCGACGACGGTCACCGCGTGTCCGAACTTCTCGAGGAGCCGAACTGCCACCATCTGGTTCACGGAATTGTCTTCGGCCAGGAGAATGCGCAGGTGTCGGCGGGCTTCACGGAGTGAGTGGCGAGTCACCAAGGCGGGGTGCCGGTCGAGCGATGCTTTTTTGTGCCCCAGGACCGCGAGGATGGCTTCCAGGAGTTCGGCCTCCTGAATAGGTTTGACCAAGTAGGCGGCAATCCGCAGCTCTCGACAGCGCCAAGCGTCACCCCGCAGCCCCCCGGAGGTGAGCATCATGATGATGGCCCCCTGGAGCCGGGGGTTGCTTTTGACGCGTTTGGCAAAGGCGAAGCCATCCATGTCAGGCATCTGGCAGTCCAGCAGGATCAAAGGATAGGTGGTCCCGGCGGCGGCGGCCTGCTCCAGAGCGGTGATCCCGCCCTGCCCGCTTTCCGCCAGGGTGGGCTTCATTCCCCAATGTCTGAGCAGTTCGTCCAGGATTTGGCGGTTGCTGGCGTTGTCGTCAACCACCAGGGCGGGCAGGTCACGCAGGAAGGCAGGGTTCACGGCAACGGAGGATGTGCCAAGCGACTGGGGGCGCGAGAATTTCAGCGTGAAGTGGAAGGTGCTGCCCTGGCCGACCTCGCTTTCCACCCACATCCGGCCGCCCATCATCTGCACCAGTCGTGATGAGATGTTCAGGCCAAGCCCTGTACCGCCGTAACGACGGCTGGTGGAGTGGTCTGCCTGCACGAACGGTTCAAAGATGACCTTCATTGTCTCCGCCGGGATACCGATGCCGGTATCCGCCACGGCAAAGTGCAACTCCACGTCATGAAGCTCGCTCGACTCGGGACTTACGCGGACCAGGACTTCTCCCCGGTCGGTGAATTTGATGGCATTCCCCACCAGGTTAAGCACGATCTGCCGGAGGCGCGTGGGATCCCCCATCAAGCCGTCCGCCACTTCAGGTTGCACCCGCAAGGCCAGTTCCAGTTTCTTTTCGTGAGCGCGCAGCGCGAGCGTTTTCAGGGCTTCGCCCAGGCAATCCCGCAAGCTAAACTCCACTTGGTCGACGTCCAGCTTGCCCGCTTCGATCTTGGAGAGGTCCAGGATGTCGTTGATGACGGTCAGTAGTGACTCGGCCGAGGATTTCACCAGGCCCAGGTATTCCCGCTGTGTCGGGTCAAGGTCCGTGTCCAAGGCAAGTTCGGTCATTCCCATGACGGCATTCATGGGCGTGCGGATTTCGTGGCTCATGCTGGCCAGGAACTCATCCTTGGCCCGACAGATTTTGTCGGCTTCCGTCTTCGCCAGGGTCAGCTGGGTGTTCCGAGCCCGCAAATCCGCCGTGCGCCCTTCCACCGCTGTTTCCAGATTCTCCCTCTGCTTCCGCAGTTGTTCGTCCCGGTCCTGGATCTGCGCCAGCGTTTGATTATAACTATCCGCCAGCCGGCCCAGCTCGTCCTCACACTGCGTGGCCGCCCGCAGGGAGTATTTCTTTTCCTGCAACACGGTTCGGGCGGTCTGAAGGAGCAGCAGAATCGGATTCGAGATGATACGCTCGAGCCAGGCGGAGAGAAGCAGCCCCAACCCGATGATGGCCAGCAGGACAAGAGCTGTGATTTCCCCGCATTCTTGCAGCCGGTCCCGCCACTCCTGGAAGTCCGATTCCAAATAGACTGTGCCCACCGGCACGCCATTCCGGAGGATGGGATGAAGGACGGCCAGCCGCGTCAGGCTGGAAATCCTTTCCTCCTTCGGCGGGGGCTGGGCAGGCAGCGTAATGGGAACCGTCCCGGGGTGATATGCTGCGAAGCTCACTCCGTCTGGCGAGTAGATGCCGGCAGCAATGATGTGGGGTTTGGCCCTCAGTGCGGAAAGGACTTCCTGCGCGGCGTGGCGGTCGTTCGAGGCCAGGGCGGCCGCACTGTTTTGGCCGACCATCTCTGCCAGGCTGGACAGGTCGCGGGTCATGGCCCGCCGCAAGGTAAGCCCGTCATGAATGCCGAATGCCCCGCACGCCACCACCCAGGCCGCGCTGCCCGTCAGCATGAGGAGCACCCGCAGCTTGAGGCGGATGGGCAAATTGCGGAAGGTCTGCATCCGGTTCTTTTTCGTTTCGGTGCTCCTTTCGAACCTGCGGGGCCAGACTGACGACTTCCGGCGATTCCTGCTCAGTTCGGGTGCCTTGTCCCCGCAGCGCTATCAATAATAGATCTCGTCATCCCCAGACACTGCCCGCAGGCGATGGGCGCCGGCGCGCATGTGCATACGCAGATGACGGTTGGGCCTACATTGCTTCTTCGGCAGAGGTGGGGATTGACTTGAACCAAATTTCCTTTCTGGCAGTTTGTTGAGAAACCCTGGGATTTGTCATCCTGAACATGCATATCGGGAAGCGGCCACGCGTGGTGTCAGAAACGTTTGTCGAGTGGCAAGTGTGAGGGGGCGCGGGTAGTGGTGTCATTTGGAATGAGACCCCTTCCGAAACAATGGTCATTCCCGCGAAAGCGGGAATCCAGCGCGCGCGGGTGGCGCATACATTAGTTTTCATGTATGCGCTCCGGCAGTCGCCAACATAAAATGCGATGTCTGCGCCACCCGCAATCAACTTTTCTCGACCTCGCGTCCAACGCCTTTCTCCCTTCTTTTCATCAACATCGTTTGAGGAAAAAATAACTTGTTTGTTTTCAGCAACATCGTTTCAAGCCCACAAACTGACATTTTTTCTCCATTTGTTTTCAATAACATA
>PMYF01000854.1 GCA_003171295.1 Acidobacteriota bacterium
CGCACGGGCGGCTTCGTTCAAGTTGACTTCTGGACCGGAATAACCTACGAGTGCCCTGTGAACTGCCCGCCAACCGGCCGCGGGGTGGTCCGCCGACGCATCGTCTACTCTGATTTGAGAGAAGCCATATCAATGGAGAAGCGGTACTTCACATCGGATTTGAGCAATCTCTCGTAGGCCTCGTTGCCCTTCTGGATCGGGATCACTTCGACATCGGCCGTGATGTTATGTGTGCCGCAAAAGTCCAGCATCTCCTGGGTTTCAGGGATACCACCAATATTAGACCCGGAGAGATTGCGGCGGCCCATGATAAGTCCAAAGGCGGAGACGCCCAGGGGCTTCGCGGGAGCGCCGACAAGGGTAAGGTTGCCGTCAAGGCCGAGCAGGTTGATATAGGCGTTGATGTCGTGATCNNGTGCTTCTTCATCTCGTCGGCATTGCGGGAAAGGACGACTTCGTCGGCGCCGAGGCGGAGCGCGTCTTCCTTCTTGTTGGGCGAGGTCGTGAAGACAATGACGTGGGCTCCGAGCGCATGGGCAAACTTCACGCCCATGTGACCCAACCCGCCGAGACCAACGATGCCAACTTTCTTGCCCTTGGTGATGCCCCAGCGGCGCAGAGGCGAGTATGTTGTGATCCCAGCGCAGAGGAGCGGTGCGGCCCCGGCGAGATCGAGGTTGGAGGGGACTCGAAGAACAAAGCGTTCATCGACGACGATGCTATTGGAGTAGCCGCCGTAGGTGACGCCTCCAAGGTGCTTGTCCGGAAAATTGAAGGTGAGGGTCAGGTTCGGGCAGAACTGCTCAAGGCCAGCCTTGCACCGGGGGCAGGTACCGTCCGAGTCGACCAGGCAGCCGACTGCGGCGAGGTCTCCGGGCTTATACTTGGTAACTGCCGAGCCGACTTTGGTGACGCGCCCGACGATCTCATGGCCGGGGACGATTGGATAGGCAGTGGGCATGAACTCTCTCCAGTCGTTTCGCACCGAGTGGAGGTCGGAGTGGCAGATGCCACAGAAGAGGATTTCGATCTGAACGTCGTGTTCAGTTGGATCGCGCCGCGCGATTGTTGTGCCGGAAAGTGGCGAGGTCGCACTGGCAGCGGAGTAAGCTTTCGTCTTGTACATGGATTTTCCTCCGATTGATTTGTTTGGTTCTTTGGTCAGGCCTGATCCGGTTATCGATGACCTACCCACTGGGGCGCCGCCCGGTCTCCTGTTGTTCCGGTTTCTTGACAAAGACGTGGTACGTGACGGCATCCCAGGCGTTATGAATGCCGATAAAGAGCAGCAGCAGCGCCGCCGCACCGACGCCAAACAGCTCCACGTGCTCATGGTTGCGAGTTCCGTACGCGGCTATCGCCAGCATCGCGTACGCCGCGAAGGGCAGCAGAGCATGACACAACCAATCCTCGAACTCGGGCTGGTAAGCAGTCTATACTCGCATACGCCGAGCCACAATGATGGTGTATGTCACCCCGCTGATGCCCAGCAAGCCCCAAACAACTGAGGCCCCCCCGATGCCGTTCCATGGAGCGGTCAGAGCCGCTGAGAGCAGCAGCACCGTTCCGAAATGAACGATAGTGGGCGTTGCAAACGCGTTCCCGGCTTGCGCCGTACCCGGTGCGCGGGGCAAGTCGGCGATGAGGGCCATGACGACGAACTGCAATCCAATCAGGGCGCCGGCAGACGAGCCGACGATGACGTAAAAGTTCTCCCATCCCGCGAGTGCTGTCATTCCGTCACCTAACCTCCTTCCGATATTGCTCGTCACTGACCCGTTCCATCCAGTCGGCGCTATTGCCCTCAAGCTGCTCCACAAGGGTGATATGGGACATGGCCGTGGTTGCCGTGGCCCCGTGCCAGTGCTTCTCGCCCGGCGCGAACCAGATCACATCGCCCGGGCGGATTTCCTCGACCGGCCCGCTCCAACGCTGTGCCCAGCCGCAGCCGGCCGTCACGATCAGGGTCTGGCCGAGCGGGTGGGTNNTGCCATGCGGTCCGAGCGCCAGGCTCGAAGGTGACGCTGGCACCGAGGACACGCGCCGGAGCAGGCGGATTGAACAGTGGATCGATACGTACCGTGCCGGTAAAATACTCGCTCGGTCCTTTGCCGGAAGGCTGCGAGCCAATTCTTTTAATCTCCATTTTCTGCACTCCTTTAGTTGAACTTGATCTTCTATTTTCCAAACCGCTCGAACCGGTACGCCAGTTCCGGTCCGCCCTCCCCCTCGTATGCAAGTTGCCCGACGAGCAGCGCGAACTGCTCCGTGTAACGCGCGATGCGTAAAGGTCCGGCATCGATGGGATCGAAACCCGCGTCGCGGATCAACTCAGCGGCCACAGCTTTGCCGCTCTCGTCGTCGCCGCAATACACCAGACTCGGCCGACTCGCCTTGCGCCTGGCTTCGTACACGCCGAAGAGCACTTCGCTGGGCACCGTGTTGAACGCGGAGACGACCCGAGCCCTTGGGATCTTCTTGGTAAGTTCTTCCGCTCCCGACGAGGCGTTAGCAACAATGAGCTTCGTATTGCCGGCATCCATCGGCAGTGAGCAGGTCACGATCACCTTGCCGGACAAATCGCCTGCCTGCTTCAGCACGTCGTCGATCCGCGACCAGTGCACAGCCAGCAGGAGAGCGCCCGCTTCCTTTACGGCCTCGCCCGGCGTACCGGCGCGTCCATTGCCTTGGGCGTCGCGTGCAAGTTTTTTGAGTTTGTCGTTGCTCCGTGCGAAGCTGAATACGACTTCATGCCCAGCACGCGCGAAGATTGTTCCGAGCTTGCCGCCCATCAATCCCGATCCCAAGATCCCAATTCGCATGCCGCTCTCCCTGACGCTCCGTATCCTTCGCCGGTTAGCGACCGGTCATTTTCTCCAGCCTCTCGGGGTAGCGAGCCCCTTGCACCGTGATCTTGGAGGCGGCGACATCGATGTTTCGCAGATCGTCGGGCGTGAGTTCTACTGATACCGCCCCAATGTTCTCCTCCAAACGATTCAGCTTGGTGGTGCCTGGAATGGGAACAATCCATGGCTTCTGGGCCAACAGCCACGCGAGCGCGATCTGAGCCGGTGTCGCTTTCTTCCGTTCTGCGATGCTGCCGAGCAAGTCAATGAGGGCCTGATTCGCCTTAAGCGCCTCCGGCGTGAAGCGAGGCAGTGTGCTGCGGAAGTCGGAGCTGTCAAACTTCGCGTTTTCGTCGATCTTCCCGGTCAGGAAGCCCTTGCCCAGGGGGCTGTATGGGACAAACCCAATCCCGAGTTCCTCAAGGGTCGGGATTACTTCCTTTTCCGGAGTCCTCGTCCACAGTGAGTATTCGCTCTGGAGAGCAGTGATCGGCTGGACGGCGTGAGCGCGACGGATCGTTTGCACGCCCGCTTCGGACAGCCCGAAGTGCTTCACCTTGCCCTGCTGAATCAGTTCCTTCACCGCTCCCGCAACGTCCTCGATGGGCACATCCGGGTCAACCCGGTGCTGATAAAGCAAGTCGATGACATCAACCTTGAGCCGCTTGAGCGAGCCCTCAACAGCCTGCTTAATGTGCTCAGGCCGGCTATTCAGACCTGCCGCACCTGGCCGATTATCGCTGCCACTCAGATCGAACCCGAATTTGGTGGCGATCACCACCTGCCCGCGGAAGGGAGACAGGGCCTCGCCCACAAGCTCTTCATTCGTGAACGGGCCATAGACCTCGGCCGTGTCGAAGAACGTGACGCCACGTTCCACGGCTGCGCGCAGGAGAGTGGTCATCTCCTGTTTGTCTTTGGGCGGACCGTAGGAAAAGCTCATTCCCATGCACCCGAGCCCAAGGGCTGAAACTTCCAAGTCACTCTTTCCAAGTTTGCGCTTCTGCATTGTTCCTCCTTCGGAACCTTTTTTCCATCTCCAGATTAGAGCGAGGAGCCGTGGAAGCGGTAGCCCGATCCTTCCGATTTATTGCCTATTCCTCTCGTTATGCGAAAGAACCATTGATGTCTCTAGAGACCAGCGGTTATCCTAAGGGTGAGAGGAAAGGAAAGTATTACCATGAAAAATGGCAGAAACAGTGCGTCCCCTCTATCCGGCCGGGCAAGCGAATTGCGGATTGAGTTGGCACGCAGGATTGCCTTTTCTATCGGCTCCGCAGAGAAACGGGTAACGGAAATTCCCGGCTTGACGCTCACCCGACGGACCGGCCCGATGGTTCCGGCTTCAGGGACTTACGAACCCAGCTTAGCCGTGGTCGCTCAAGGGCGAAAGCGGGTTGACCTTGGCCGAACGACTTTCATCTTCGACGAGTCGCGATTCCTACTGACTTCGCTCGATTTGCCCATCATCGGCCAGGTGATGGAGGCCAGTGAACAGAAGCCCTTTCTCTGCCTGATGCTTAAACTCGAAATGTCCCTGGTCCGGGAGCTTCTCAGCCGGGAGGAGATTCCGGTCGCTGAGGCGCCACCTGACAGTCCTGCCATGGCCACCGGCGAGACCACGGCGGAGTTGTTCAGTGCATGCTGCCGGCTGGTGGAGCTGTTGGACCACCCGCGGGACATTCCCTTTTTGAGTGGCCTCATTCAACGCGAAATCATCTACCGGATTCTCCACGCACCGGCGGGTGCGCGCCTTCGGGCGGTTGCAACATTGGGAGATCAGAGCAACCGCACCGCAAAAGCGATCGCGTGGATCAAGGCGAACTACGCGAAGCCGCTGCGGGTGGAAGATCTCGCACAAGTTGCGGGCATGGGCGTATCCACGCTGCACCACCACTTTCGGGCGCTGACCGCCATGAGTCCCCTTCAGTATCAGAAACAGCTTCGGTTGCAGGCAGCGCGGGGACGCATGCTCATGGACGGTCTGGACGCAGCAAGCGCGGCCTTTGAGGTCGGATACGAGAGTGCCAGCCAGTTCAACCGCGAATACAGTCGTTTTTTCGGCCAACCACCGATGCGGGATATTCGGACTCTTCGCTCGCCAAGCGCTCCGCCTTTGGAGGCGGTCAGCAATCGGTAAGAACGGGTATCTGGTCGTTTGATCCGGGTGGGTCGTCGGCCACTCGGAAACTATCCCGAAACGGGGTTCGGTGAAGTAAGTCCTGCCTTGTCGCTAGCCTTCATCGGGAATGCCTCGGCCCGTCACCATTCTGCTTTGGGCAAAGTCCCCGCGGTTGGGCCGAGGTATTCCCGATGAAGGCTAGCGACTACTCGTTACTGATGCCAGGCCGGTAGGCGGCAGTTTAGGGGTTTGGAACCCTTAGAACATGGCGGACAAGAGTCTTGCGTGATCGCTGATGCGCTCGACACCGAAAAGCCACCTCTGCGATTGCATTCAGAGGCAGTCAGACGTATGTTATCGTTCAGTCGTGATTTGATTACGGAAATGTCGGTTCAAGACGAAAAAAACGATTGAATAGGCATAAGCTGCGAGTTCTAAACCCCCAGGAGGTGAGGTATGAAAGCTAGGGGTTTTGCCAAACTGTTCGTCGCTGCCATAACGCTCTTGGTTTTCTGCGCCCCGCGCACCGCGCAGACGACTTCCTCGACACTCTCTGTGAGCTCCAACCTAATCGTCTTCGGCGACCACGACATTGGAACTACCACCCTCCCCAAACACTGGTCGCGACGAATGGGAGCGATGGGCCCGTGGACCTTTCGGTCACGATATTAGAGAACAATGGGGGCGACTTCTCTTGGAACAGCATTTGCCTAAACAATCTGCCGGCCAAATCTCAGTGTGCGATCACCGTTCTATTCGGCCTAACCGCCGTAGCTAAAGATGAGACTGGTAAGGCGTCGAAGTCGATATCGAAGCTAACGGTATCGGACGGCAAGGGTCCAACTCAGAATGTTTCTCTGGAGGGCATGGCTCACGAAAACGTCGCCGTTTCCCCCAGCATCCTTGAGTTCGAAAACCAGGTGGGGAATACGTCGAGCACTGCTCGTACCGTACAGCTCACGAACTACACGAACTCAACGGTGAACAGCATCACGGTTGCGTCCACAGGCGATTTCGCGGAAAACCATTCCGGCTGTGCGACTCCAATCGGTCCCGGTGGCTCTTGCGTCATAACCGTCACTTACTTCCCGAAGCAAGCCGGCGACACCTTCGGGTCGCTCACGATCACAACAAATCCATCCAATCTTGGCAAACTGCCGAGGGTGGTTTCGCTGCACGGTATCGGACTAAACCGGTGCAAAGCTCCTGCCATCTCATGGAGAGACCGGGGCTTAATGCTGGTTGTGATTGTAAGTGGGTTGTACTTTCTGGGCCTAATTCTTGTCCGCTGGCACATGATCGCGAAGCCCGCGCGAGCGCAGATTGTGGCGGAGATTGAAGCGGTTCGATCACGAGCCGTAGCTGAAATGGCAGGCCTTTCCGCTTGCCCTGAACTAAACGAGCGACTCGCGTGCATCCAAGGCCTGCTGGATCAGGCTGTTTATCCTTTTAAGCACAAGCGCTTTCCCATTACTTCGATTGGCAAAGGTACGACTGAGCCTAACCACCTGGAAGGTGAAGAGAAGTGGCGGCAGTATCCCTGGGGCTGGACGCGTTTCTTCAACGCGCTATTCTGGACGCGAGGTCACGAACTTGCGAGTTGGAGCCTGGCCCACGAAGCCGAGTTACACTTAGTGGCACTTCTCCCGCAGGAGCGCGTCCGGGCGCGGTTGGAAACGGCGGAACAAGAATTACGAGACATCAACACACCCCTGGCGGTGTCTTTGGCCGATCGAATCACGCAATCGCTTGCATCCGAGGAGAGCCTGATCCAGGACCCTTCGCGACAGTTGCTGCAACAACAGCTTGGGCTGCTGAAGCCGGTGTCGGTACAGGAGGCGGCGCGGCAATCAGTACTGGCGGATTCGGGGCAACGGGCGCAAACGTATTTGGAGGGAGTCGCCAAGTGGACGCAATATAACACTACTTCCGCCGAAAATCTGCCCGACTGCAAGTCTTGGCTGCAACAGTTCCCGAAAATCTACGACGGCTGGGACGATCTTGGTAAAGAACTTGACCAGATGGCTAACCTGCCTTGGATTCCTGCCGGATCGCGCGACCTATTCCAGCGGATCATAGCGTTTATGAGGGAGAAGTTAGCGCCTCTTCAGCAAGACATTTCGCAGCTAGGCGGCAACCCGGCGCTGACGTTGGACGATTGCAATAAAACGGTCGCCACGCTCGCGCCACTCCGAGTGAGGGCTGGAGAACTCATTGACGAATTGAAGAAAATGCCGTTGTCAGGCCAAGCGTGCCAACACTTTCTCGGCCTTTCGAAGTCGCAGGGTGCGCTAGTAGAAACTATCAAGCAGGTAATCACGCCCAGTTCAGATGTCGCGATCCTGCAACAAATTCTCAATGTTCTGAAAGACCAAACCGAATTGATTCAAAAGATCAACCAAGCGACTGCCGGACGCACGCCGAGCAATGATTCTTGCCGTCCTATTCGGCTCATCCTTTTGCAGCTTGCCTCCGCCGCGCCGTTGCCTGCAGAAATGGTAGACAAAATTATTTCCGCATTGAGCGCGAAATCGTCAGCACCATTGGGAAGGTGGCGAGCGTTGTTGGCGGAGGCTCTCGGCCTGATCTACGAAAATACGGACAATGGTTTTTTCCAGCTCGCCAGTTGGCATAACAAGATGATGTGGCTGGTGGGATGCGCGTTGCTGTTCATGATTGCCTTGGCGGTCACGGTTGCCAATGCTGTCCTGTTGTTGGTGGGGGCGGTCGGAGGCCTGCTGTGCCGTCTGACACGCACTAGGGTTGCCGCTGACGTCGCGAACGACTACGGAGCAACTTGGGGATTTCTGTTTCTCAGTCCTCTTACCGGCGCCCTCTAGGCCTGGGGCGGCATTCTGCTCATTTTCCTTGGGGTGAAGTTCAATATTCTCGGGACCGCCCTAAATGTGGATTGGTGCAATCCCTTTGAGCCTGGGACTCTCGCCGTCGCTTTGCTCTTCGGATTCTTAGAGAGGTTGTTCGATAGCTTTGCCGGCCAACTTCAGGACAAGCTCCTGAAATCTATACCTGCATCGCCTGCGTCTGCAGCCACGACTCCAGTGCCCGCAGTTCCATTACCGAAGATCACTTCCATGTCTCCCAGCAGTGCGAGCATCGGGAAAGAGATAAAGCTCACAATACGGGGCGCTAACTTTCAGCCAGGCGCGACGGCTAACGTGACGGATGATGGCGGCAAGGCTATACCAGCCAAGCTGGAGTTTAAGGATGCAACTACGGTTGTGGCTACTTGCACTCCAAGTGGCGCGAAGGCCTATTCAGCAACATTGGCGATTGCCAATCCGGATAAGCAGATTGCGACGGCAAAGTTCGATGTAGCTGCAGGTCTGTAAGAGCTAGCAGCGCTTGACGGATCTGGTCGCGCACTCGGAAAATAACCGCACGCGGTCGCAGATGAATCTGTTCGCTCGTCTCAGTGCAAGTCGCCGCCGCTCAGATGGTTCCTGCACAGTTGGGGATTTGGCCTGAAAAGTCGCCTTCATGCCTCGGTGATCACCCCGAACCGGCCATTCGTGATCACCTGAAATCCGGCCAACGAGGGGAGGGCTCAACAGCCTTACTCCGGGGACTGAGAAAGGTTGTGGAAAAGACGGCGCCGGGGCCGCCTTGGAAATCGCTTCGCGATTTCCACTTTCCCACAACCTACGCTGCTGGCATGACTTAGCTGCGAGAGATGGTGTCCGGGTGGAAGAGCAACCGGCCCCTCGGCCTCCGAGACCAAAGCAAGGGCAGAACCATCCAAAATGGGCAAAAATCCATTGGCCGGATCCTGGGTGATCATCGTTGGCGGATTGTAGGTGATCACTGAGGTTCATGGAGATTGTCTATCAAACCAGGGTCGCTAGATAACTGTTGGGAACAGCCCTTACCACCAGCAATCATGCAAACTCCCCGGAAACGGGGTTCTCGGAAGTCTGCGG
>PMYF01000151.1 GCA_003171295.1 Acidobacteriota bacterium
GTCACCGTGCAGGTGCTCTTCCGCGACGCCGCCCATGAAGTGGCGCAGAACGAGACCCTGCCTCTCAAGCTCATCCGCATGCGTGAGCCTTACATTGATGTGGAACCGGTTTCTGCTGCACCGCTCACCCCCGGCGGCGAGCAGGACTTCCGCCTGATCTTCGATAGGGTCTCGCCCGACTGGGACCGCGCCTACCCGGAGATTCGCATCCTCCACGTCGAGACCAAATAGACCGCGCCGCCGGATTTACCGGGTAGAAACTACCGGGCCCGGAAAGATTTACATGCCAGGATCAGCTCAATAGACCCTCAACCTGCGCTGCCCAACGCGGTCGCGGTGCGCTAAGTCAAACAATCCAAAGCCAGACGTCGTTTTCTCGGCCGCACCACCGGGTATGGCGCGAGCATTGCTTTCTCTGTGGGTGAGCAGACACTACCGCTCACCCCGCGCAACCTTGGCGGAAAAAACATCCTGGAGGGTGTCTACCCTATGAAAGCTGTCATACTACCTCGGACCTTGTTCCCTCGCCAGCTCCTTCTTGTTTTGCTGGCATCTGCAGTTGCAATCCCCACGCTTGCGCAACAGGGGCAGTCTTCCGGGGCCCCCGTCGACAGGTCTTCGTCGCAGGGATGGACAGTGGCAGACCCGCAGAGCACTCCGCCTGCCACAGTCGAGCAGCAGCCCTCCCCCACCCCCTCTCTGTCGCCTTCTTCAAATGCACCTAAGGACAGGGAAGGGTTCTGGGGCCGGGTAAATCCCTTTGCGCGCAAGAAGTGGGTCAACAACCGGGTGGACCCCCTCAAGGGCAGGCTCAACGAGCTGGATGAAGTCAACGCTCGTAACGGGCGCGACATTCAGGACGTGGATCGCAGGGCGCAGGCGGGCATCAGTCTGGCCCAGTCCAGAGCCGACGCGGCTAATCAGTTGGCTTCCAACGCCGGCAGCCAGGCGCAAAATGCCGATATCACGGCGCAGGGCGCGTCCGGCCATGTTGACCGGTTGAACACGACCGTTAACGGCCTGGACCAGTACCACCAGGCGACCGAGGTGGAAATCGCGTTTCACGGCGGACAACCTGTTCTGCGGCCAGCGGCACGCAAGCAACTCGACGACTTTGCCGCCAATCTGGCCGGGCGCAAGGGGTACATCGTGGAAGTGGAGGGGTATTCCCCCCAGGCCGGCATCAGCGGCATACAAAGCTCCCGGCGTTTGACCGAGGCGGTCAATCGCTACCTTGTCGTAGAACATGAGATTCCCGTCTACCGTTTGCGCTCAGTCGCTCTCGGCAACGCTCCCGTTACAGGCTTGGACTCGGACTCGGATGAGACCAAGCCCGTAAAGGTAAGCTGCGTGCGCATCCGGTTGATGGAAAACAGTTTGGCGGCCCGAGAAGCGGCGTCACTTAGTGACGCGGCTACTTCGACCGGTGCGGAGCGGCCTTAAAAGCCGCAGCCCCTCCCCCCGAGGCTCCTTTCCGCTCCGGCGGCGCATTAGCCGTCCGGCCGCCAATCCACCTCTCGAATAACGAGAGAACCAAGGCTATTTGGCCCCCGCTCATACCGGGGGCCCTTTTTTGTGTGCCGCCAACGCTTACCTGATGCCGCAACAGAATCAGTGAAACCAGCGGTTACAAGGCCCAGATCCAAGGTTCGCAATCATACGTTCTTGATCCCAAATGCGCTGCAACAAAAGCAATTGCCTCTTGCTACAATTTGAGGGTTATGGCCAAAACGAACTGTTATGAGTTCCGGTTGTTCTGCCCCATCTGTAATGCGAGCTTCACCCAGCTGGTCATTCTGCACAAGGTGCCCAAGGGATTCAAAATCGACAGCTACCTGGCCGGCATGGTGGAGCGTCACGATCACCAGGCGTTCCAGGCCGCCAGGGCGGATGCGAAGCCTGGTGATGCGGACGACAAGGACGCGAAGTAGTCCCCCGAATTTATCAAGCTGCCTGTCCTTGCCCAATGTAGTATCGACAAATAGAAGAGACCACTTGTGGGAGAACGCTATGGCCGGAATTGGCATTGGGGTTATGCATAGGCGGAGGTTGCAGGGGTTTCTCGTCCGTCTCGCGGTCGTGTTGCTTGCGGCTGCGGGTCTGGCAGCCGCACAGGAGGCTACGGAGGCGAAGCCCATCGTCAGCGACAAGCCGCTTACCGCCGAGCAGATTGCCGTCTACCGGGTAGTCCTCCACGGTTGGATGGACAACGAACTGAGCACAGTCAACCTGTCCGTCCAGACAGTTCCATTCCCCGCCAACGGGGCCTTTGACGCCAGCGATTGCGGAAAAGACCTGGACCTTGAGCCGGCCGCACCCGCGATGGTTCATCGCTTTCGCGCTGCCGACCTGGCGCAGCTAAGCTCCGGCAACGTAAGCCTTGTCGATCCCGACCGGCAACGAAAAGAGGTCGCCGATAATGATCCCGAAAAGACCATTGGTGAGGGCAGGTCGATTGAAGAAGCGGTCCGCAACGGCTTCGCCCACGGCCTGGTCACACTGAGCGAGATTCGCTTCGACAAGGGCCACAAG